>DAICZL010000512.1 GCA_027311165.1 bacterium | reverse complement strand
AGCTGCATGGCGATGCCGAGATCGCAGGCGCGCGCGATCGCGGATTGCGAGCGCGCGCCCATCAGCAGCGCCATCATCGCCCCCACCGTGCCGGCCACCCGTGCGGCATAGCCGCGCAGCGCCGGCAGATCCTGATAGCGGCGGCCCTCGGCGTCCCAGGCGAACCCCTCCAGCAGCGCGAACGGCAGGGTGCGCGGAATGGCGTGGCAGGCCAGCACATGCGCGAGTGCCCGATCGGCGGCCACCGCCGCGGGGCGGCCCTGGCAGGCGCGGTCCAGCCGCTCATGCAGCGCGGCCAGCACCGATGCATGGCTCGCCGGCGGCGCCTGGTCGATCGCATCATCGGCCAGCCGGCAGAACGCATACAGCGCCGTCGCATGATCGCGCACCCGCCGCGGCAGCAGCAGCGACGCCATCGCGAAACTGCGCGATCCGCCCTGCAGCAGCGCCCGGCAGGCGGCCAGATCGGCGGGATCGAGCGGGGGGATGTCAGAGCGGTGCGGTGGCATTCACCCCTCTCCAATCGCGCCGGCGCGGCGCGTCCGCGACAGGGCCGCCTGCGCCGGGCCGGCCGCCGGCAGCTTCAGGCGCGCCCGGCGATGCATGCCGCGCATCGGCCGGCCCGGAGCCTCACCCGCACCAGCCCCCGGATCGCTCGCGCCGGCCCGGGCGGCAGGCATCGCCGCGCCATCATCGGATCGGTCGGGGGATCGCAACGCCCCTCCCCGGCGGAGGGGGAGCCGGCCTGCGCCATGCACCGAGGCTCCGGCCAGTACGATGCGTCCTCGAACCGGTCCCGTCCGCCCGTGCGCGCGCATGCGACCCACTTTCCCTTCGGCCTTCTCGCCCGCTCCGACACTTACGGCCCGGCATCGGCAAAACGATACCGCAAGACCGGGGCTTTGCAATCACCCGTGGCGACCCGGCGGGGCCCAGGCGCCGCCCGCGCTCTGCCGGAGATCGCACCGGCCTCAGACCGCTGCGCAGCCCCGCGCCGTTCGACCCCTCATCACAAGGCGGCCGGGATGCCGGCGTTGGAGAGCGAGGCGCGGGGCCGCAAGATCGAAGCGGGATCAAAATTATCCCGCCCGCCCGCGCGGTGCCCGGCCGCCGCCCGGCATCGCGGGTCGGTCCAGAGGCGGCTCAGCCCAGAGGCGGCTCGGCCCGGAGGCGGCTCAGCCCGGACGCGGCTCAGCCCAGAGGCGGCGCAGCCCAGAGGAGGCTCAGCCCGGACGCGGCTCGGCCCGGACGCGGCGCAGTCCAGAGGCGGCTCAGCCCGGACGCGGCGCAGCCCAGAAGAGGCTCAGCCCAGAAACGCCGCCACCGCCGCGATGAAGCCTTCCGGATTGTCCGCGTGCAGCCAGTGGCCGGCCCGCTTCACCGAAGCGAACCGCGCGGCTGGGAACAGCGCCCGGATCCCCTCCCGGTATTCGGGGCGGACATAGCCGGAGTGCTCGCCGCGCAGGAACAGGGCGGGGCCGGGGTAGCGCGCATCGGCCGGCGCCTCCCAGCCCTCGATCGTCGCCATGGCGGCGGCGATCTCGGCCAGGCCCAGGCGCCAGGAAGGGGCCGCACCCAGCGTCAGATTCTGCAGCAGGAAGCCGCGCACCCCCGGATCCGGCACCGCCACGCTCAGCGCGGCATCGGCCCCGGCACGAGTGAGCGCGGGCGACAGCGCGAGCGCCGCCATCGCCGCGACGTGCACGCGCAGGGTGGGCGGATAGCGCACCGGCGCGATATCGGCCACCACCAGCCGCGTGACCAGCCCGGGATGGTCGAGGGCGAGCCGCATCGCCACCTTGCCGCCCATCGAATGGCCCAGCACCTCGGCCGGCAGTGCGTCCAGCCCGGCCAGCGTCTCGGCGACATCGGCGGCCAGCACGTCATAGCCGGTGATCGGGCCGTGCGGGCTCGCGCCATGGCTGCGCAGATCGAGGGCGATCACCCGCCTCCGCCCGGCCAGGCCGCGCTGCACGGCGCCGAAATTGCGCGCCGCGCCGAACAGCCCGTGCAGCAGCACGAGCGGCCTTCCCTCGCCCAGCGTCACCGCATGCAGGATCACCCCGCCCTGTCCCTCCGCCCGCCCGCGGGAAGCGGACCGGGCCAGGCGGCCAGCGCGACGCTGGCCAGGATCAGCCCCGCCCCGGCGATCAGCGCCCCGTCCAGCCGCTCGCCGAGCCACAGCGTGGCCAGGATCAGCCCCGCCGCCGGGGTCGCCAGGACGCCGATCGAGGCGACCAGCGCCGGCAGCACCGACACGCTCTGCAGCACACACCAGGTGCCGACCGGTCCGGCCAGCAGGCCGATCGACAGCAGCGCCGCCCAGGCGCGCGGATCGGACCCGATGCCGCCCGAGGGCGCGCCCAGCACCGCCAGCGGCACCAGCACCGCCGCAGCGAGGACGAAGCACCAGGGCAGCAATTCCAGCATCTTCATCCGTGGCGGCGCCCGCCGGACGATGACGATGGCGAGCGCGAAGGACAGCGCCGCGGCCAGCAGCAGCCCATGTCCGATCAGCGCCGTGCGCGAGGACCAGTCGATCGCCCAGGGCCCGGTCAGCGCCACCACCCAGGCGAGCCCGATCCCGGCCGCCCACCAGCGCCGTGGCGGGATCCGTTCGCCCAGCACCAGCAGCGACAGCGGCACCACCCAGATCGTGGTGGTGTTGGCCAGGATCGCGGTGCGCCCGGCGGCGATGTAGCCCGCCGCCTCGTGGGAAAGGGCGAAGAAGCCCGCCAGCTGCAGCAGCCCCACCGCCAGCAGCGCCGGCAGATCGGCGCGGCCCGGCCGGCGCAGCCGCCCCAGCACGCCCAGCACGCACAGCGCCGCCACCGCCGAGAGCAGCGCCCGCCCGGCGGCGAACCAGGCTGGGCTCGCGCCCAGCAGCAGCGCGTATCTGGTGACCGGCCAGGCGCCGCCCAGCAGCACCACCGAACCCGCCAGCGGCGCCAGCCCGGCGAGGCCCGGCGCGGCGGAGGTCCCATCCCGCGGGCGCTGCGCCACCATGGGCCGGTCAGCGGCCATGCGCCCGCCACATCCGCAGCGGGAAAAGCGGCGCGCGGCTGCCGCCGGATCCGCCGCCATCGCCCTGTCCTGGTTCACCCATCAGCGGCGGCTCTGGCCGGCGGCCGGGAGGATCGGCCCGTGCCTCCGCCGGAGGAACGGGCCAGCCCGGCGATGCGGGGTCGCGATCGCCACCCCGACACGCGCCCCGACGCTCGCCCTCACCGGCATCCCCAGCTGGGCTCCGGCGGGCATCCCGACGCGGCCCCCGAACCGACCAGCCCGGCGATGAGGGTCGCGATCGCCACCCCGACACGCGCCCCGACGGCTGTCCCGACCGGCATCCCCACCTGGGCTCCGGCTGGCATCCCGACGCGGCCCCCGAACCGACCAGCCGGGGGAACCGGACACCCCGCGAGTCTGACCCGCCACCGCGCGGGGCCGCTTCGCCAGACCGGCCCGCCCGCCTTCGCGAAGCAGGGTCCGCCCCCGGGCGGGGCCATGGCGGCGGGGCGCTGCGGCCCGGTGATCCATGCGAGCT
>DAICZL010000511.1 GCA_027311165.1 bacterium | reverse complement strand
GCCGGCGCCGTGCCCGCATGGCATGGCGCCAGCGGGCTTGCCTCGGGCACGCAGGAATTCGGACCGCGGTGCTCGGGGGGCGCCATGGGCGCGAAGGCACGGCAAGGCGAGGGCTCCGCCCTCGACCCGCTGGGGCCTTGGCCCCAGACCCCTTCCTCTGCGGGGTACCTCCCGAGGGAATGCCGGCCAAGGGAATGCCGGGTCCGGCCTTCCTTGCCGGATCGATCACCGTCGGGGCTGGCTGCGCTCAGTCGACATGGAACACTTCCACCATCGGCGCCCACCATTCCCCCGGCGCGCGGCTCGCCAGGGGGTCCTGGCAGGGATCGGTCAGCGCCCACCAGCGCCGCGTCGCCGGGTCGGCGCGCATGCGGGCCATGTCGGCCTGGAAATCCGTGCCGTGATACTCCCAGACGGCGAACAGCAGCAGCTCGGGCTCGCGCAGGAAGATGCTGTACTTGCGCATGCCGCAGGCGGCGATGGTGGCCAGCACCTCGGGCCAGACGGCTCGGTGCAGAGCCTCGTAGTCCGCGCGCTGCTCGGGGCGCAGCCGGATCAGCGATGCCATGCGCTGCATGATCAGCACACCACCAGGGTCGCGCCGTCCACGCGCAGCCGCGCGATCGCCTCCCAGTCCCAGTCGATGCCCAGCCCCGGCTGTTCGGACGGCACGGCGCGGCCCTGACGCATCGTCATGCCGGTGCGGGTGACGGCATCGAGCTGGGGGATGTACTCCACCCAGCGCCCGTTCGGCACCGCGCAGGCCAGCGCCACGTGCAGCTCCATCAGGAAATGCGGGCAGACCGCGACGTTGAACGCCTCGGCCAGATGCGCGGTCTTCAGCCAGGGGGTGATGCCGCCGATGCGCGCCACGTCCACCTGCACCACGCTGCAGGCCCCGCGCTGCAGGTAGTCGCGGAAATGCGCCAGGCTGTACAGCGATTCGCCGACCGCGATCGGCAGCGTGGTCTGCGCCGACAGTCGGGCATGGCCGCCGGCATCCTCGGCCGGCAGCGGCTCCTCGAACCAGCCGAGATCGAAGGGTTCGTACAGCCGCGCGCGGCGGATCGCCTCGTCGAGCTGGAAGGCCTGGTTGGCGTCCACCATCACCTCGAACCCACCGCCGACCGCCTGGCGCACCGCCGCCAGCCGCGCCACGTCCTCCTGCGGCCGGCGGCCGACCTTCAGCTTGCAGCCGCCGAAGCCCAGGCCCTGGGCGCGCTGCGCGTCGTCCACCAGAGCCGCGGTCTCCAGGTGCAGCCAGCCGCCTTCGGTGGTGTACAGCGGCACGGAGTCCTGCGCGCCACCCGCCGCGACATGCAGCGGCAGCGCGCTCTGCCGGCAGCGCAGATCCCACAGCGCGGTATCGACGCAGGCGAGCGCGAGCGCGGTGATCGCCCCGATCGCGGTCGCATGGGTGGCGAAGAACAGGTCGCGCCAGATCTGCTCGACCATCGCCGGATCGCGCCCGATCAGCCGCGGCGCCAGGTGATGCTGCAGCAACGCGACCACGCTGCGCCCGCCGGTGCCGATCGTGTAGGCGTAGCCCACGCCTTCCGCGCCGTCATCGGTGCGGATCCGCAGCATCGGCGTCTCCTGCGAGGTGAAGGACTGGATGGCATCGACCCGCCGCACCAGCGGTGGCAGGTCCAGCATGAAGATCTCCACGCGCTCGATCCGTGCCATCGTTTCCCCCCCGTCAGGCCGCTTATGACTCGCCGATCCGGTATCTTGTGACGCCGGCACTGCCGGCGCCTTCGAACTGGCACGGCGATCGCCGAGCCACGAGCGGCGATCGCCGGGTGGGTGCCCCCGGCGCACCCGGGCGGCGCAGCTCCTGCCCCCGGGGCATCGCTCGGGGGGGGCGTCTTTCACCGGCGCTCAGGCATAGGCCGCGAGCACATTGCCGCAGCTGGTCCGCAGATGCAGTTCCAGCGCCGCGGCGGCATCCCCGGCGCGGCGGGCCTGCAATGCGGCCAGGATGGCGGCGTGCTCGCGCTGCGCCTGCGCCAGCCGTCCGGTATCGTAGGCCTGCAGGGAATAGACCCGCACCAGCTGGGTCTGCCGCAACAGCCGCTGGTGCCAGTCGGCCAGCCGGCCGTTGCCGGCGCGCTCCCCCAGCAGCGTGGGCAGATCGTGATCATGGCGCCGCGCCTGGCGCAGAGCGGCGCGGCTGCGCTGGCGGCTGCGCTCGGCGCAGAGCTGGATGCTGTGCTGCAGCCGGCGCAGGAAGGCCTCGTCCACCCGGCCGGCGGCCAGACCCACCGCCACCGCGCGCGCCTCCAC
>DAICZL010000510.1 GCA_027311165.1 bacterium | reverse complement strand
GATAGGTCGCGCCCCGGAACGATTTGCGTGCCGGGCGCGGCCGGTCGGAGGGCAGATCGAGCGGCGGACAGGGATCGGCGAAGCGCGCCAGCCAGTAGGCCTACACCGCTGCTTCCCGCGCGCCGCGCTTTGCGACCTGCTCGCAGGCATAATCGCCGAACGCCAGGGCCGGCGGCAATCCGTCGGCAGCGCCGCCGGATTCGGCGCCATAGCAGGCGGCGAGCTCGCTGGTAATGACATTCATCGACCAGCCGTCGCAGATGATGTGATGGGCGGTGAACACCAGCACATGGACCTCGGCCGCGAGCCTCACCAGCTGCGCCCGCACCAGCGGGCCCTCGGCCAGATCGAACGGCGTGCGGGCATCCGCGCGCACCAGCCGCTCCAGCCCCGCCTCGTCCATCGGCGCGAGCTCGACCACCGGCAGATCGATCTCGAGGCCGGCCGCGATCCGCAGACGCTCACCGAGCGGTCCGAGACTGGCGCGCAGGGCGTCGTGGCGGGCGATGACGGCATTCAGCGCACGGCCCAGCGCCGCCACGTCGAGCGGTCCTTCCAGTCGCAGACTGATGGATTCGTTGAACGCGCAGGAGGCGTCATCGCCGAGCTGTGCAGCCAGCCAGATCTCGGTCTGCGGTTCGGTGAGCGGTGCCTCGACCGCGACCGCCTGGGTGCCGCGCAGAATGCCGGCGCCGGCGAGTTCGTCGAGGCTTTCGGCGAAGGCGGTTTCGATGCGCAGCAGATCCGCATCCGTGTGCGCGGTGGTGAGAAAGCAGGGAAACCCTTCCTGGACATGGATGCCGCGCAGCCGCAGATGGAGATAGAGCAGCGAGGACAGCCGGTCCTCGGGCGCGAAACTCGCGTAGAACCAGCTGCTGGCGGTCTCGATGCGGGTGGCCAGGCCACGGCGGTCGAGGTCCTGGTTCAGCCGGGCCACCAGTGCCGTGGTCCGCGCCGCCAGCCCGGCCTGCAGCGCCGGGCCCTCGGCCTGCAGCCGCAGCAGCACCGCACGGGCGGCGGCGAGCACCAGCTGGTGGCGGACGAAGGTGCCGGCGAAGAAGGTCGGCGCCACCTCGGGGTAGCTCGCATCGCCATAGCTCCAGGCGCCGCCGTCGAGCGCGTCCATGAAGCGGGCGGACCCGGCCAGGATGCCGATCGGCAGCCCGCCGCCGACCACCTTGCCGTAGGTCGCGAGGTCCGCGCGGATGTTCCACACCGCCTGCATGCCGCCGGGATGCACCCGGAAGCCGGTGACCACCTCGTCGAACACCAGCGCGGTGCCGGACGCCTCGGTGATGGCGCGCAGTTCGGCGACGAACTGGCGGGGCTGCTGCGCCGGATGGCGGCTCTGGATCGGCTCGACGATCACCGCGGCGAGGTCGTCGGCATGGGCGCGGATCCACTCCAGGCTGTCCGGCGCGCCATAGGGCAGCACCGTCATGTTGGCTACCGCCTCGGCCGGAATGCCGGGGGCGACCGGCAATGCCCGGGGCGTGCCGCCGCGGGCGCCCTTCACCAGCACCTCGTCGAACTGGCCGTGATAGGCGCCGCTGAACACCGCGACCCGGCTCCGCCCGGTCACCGTGCGCGCGACCCGCATCGCCGCCATCACCGCCTCGGAGCCGGTGTTGCAGAACGTCGCCAGCGCGTTGCCGGTGAGCGCGCGCAGCAGCTCCGCGACCTCGCCGGCGAGCGCGGTCTGCGGCCCGATCGCGAAACCCTGGGCGAGCTGGGCGCTGACCGCCTCGCGCACGAACTCCGGCGCGTGGCCGAAGAAGGTCTGGCCATAGCCGTTGACCAGATCGACATACTGATTGCCATCCGGATCCCAGAGATAGGCGCCATGCGAGCGGATCGCGACGATCGGGTAGACCATCTCCTTCCAGTCCAGCCGGAACCCGGCCGCCGCACGCGGATCGGCCAGCGCGTCGCGATGTGCCGCGGTGAGGCGCTGCGATCCCTCGGTGCGGGCGACATAGCGGCGGGTGAGATCGGCGATATGGGCGCGCTGGCGGGCGGAGATCTCCTCCCCGCCCGCGGACCGGCCGGCGCGGTACATCTGGAACCGCGAGGGGGTCTCCTCGGC
>DAICZL010000507.1 GCA_027311165.1 bacterium | reverse complement strand
CCCCGCGGCGTTGCCGGCCCCGCCGCCGGGCCAGGAGGAGGGTCAGGCGGAGGGCCAGGAGGAGGGTCAGCGCGCCATCACCGATCGGGGGGGCGTCTCCAGCCGCTCGCCCGCCTGGCCGGCCGCGGCCGCCCGTGCCGGATCGATCGCGCCGGCCGCCGCCGCATCGGCCATCGGCGCCCAGAGCGACCACAACGTCGCCAGTTCGTCGAGCGGCGCGGGCGACCAGTCCACCCGCAGATCCACCCAGGGAAACGGCAGCCCCGGCCGGAACACCTTCAGGCAGGCGCTCTGCATCGGCAGCACCGGGCGTTCCAGCGCGCAGCCCGCCTCCAGCGCCGCGATCAGGCTGTCGGGCAGGGCAGCCACCGTCTCGCCGGCGAACACCTCGACCATTTCCAGCAGCACCCGATCGGAAGCGGCGGCGTGGCCGCTGGCGATGCAGCCTGGCCCCAGCGCCTCGCCCCGTGGCGGTGGGCATTGCTCGCCGCAGAAGCCGGCCACCCCGCCCCGCGCATCCAGCACCGTGAACTGGCGCCAGCGCGACTTCGCCCCGGAGACCACGCGCATGGCCTGCACCGCGACAGCCGCATCACCGCCGGCGGCGAGCGCCGCCAGGCCGACCTCGGCCAGCCGTGGATCGCAGCGTGTCTGCAGGAACACGACACCAAGCTCGGCCGCACCGAACGCTCCGCTCGCCCCGATCCCCATCGTGGTCGCGGCCATGATGCCGCCGAACATGCCGGTGCGTGACGAATGGCCGAGCAGGCAGAGCCCCATCAGCATCCCCCCGGGCCGGACATCCGAGACAAATCATGAGAGGCCACTCAGGCGAATGCAAATTACACTAATTCTGATGCCGGCTTCATATAGAGATCCGCGCGGGTCGGTGGCAGCAGGCTCGCGCCCCGGGCGCGGCGGGTCGCCACGGTCTGGAAGATGCCGATGCCGCCGCGCTCGAAGCCCAGCGAGACCCCGGCCAGATACAGCAGCCACAGCCGGGTCTTCGCCGCCCCCACCTCCTGCTCCGCGAAGCCGCGGGCGGCGTAGAGACGCTCGCACCACAGCCGTGTGGTGCGGGCATAGTGCTCGCGCCAGGCCTCCACGTCGTGCACCTCGAAACCGTGCCGCTCGATCGATGCCAGGGTGTTGCCGATATGGTCGAGCTCGCTGCCGGGAAAGATGTAGTCCACCACCGCGGCATATTCCGGCCGGCGGCGGCGGAAGGCGCGGGCGCTGCGCTTGGCCGGGCGGGTGATCGCATGGTGCAGCATCACCCCGCGCGGCCGCAGCAGGCCATGCAGATGGGTGAAATAGGCGGCGTGGTTGGCCGCCCCGACATGCTCGAACATGCCGATCGAGGCGATCCGGTCGTATTCACCCTCCAGCGCCCGGTAGTCCTTCAGCTCCACCCGCACCCGATCGGCGAGGCCGGCGCGGGCGATGCGCTGCTGCGCACCCTCCAGCTGCGCCGGCGACAGCGTCACCCCATGCGCCTGCACGCCGTAATATCGGGCGGCGTGGCAGACCAGCCCGCCCCAGCCGCAGCCGATATCGAGAAACCGATCGCCCGGCCGCAACCGCAGCTTGCGGCAGATCATGTCCAGCTTGGCGCGCTGGGCACCGGCCAGATCGGTGTCCGGTTCCGGGAAATAGGCGCAGGAATATTGCATTTCCGGATCAAGAAAACTGGCATAGAAGGCATTGGACAGATCGTAGTGGAACTGCACCAGGGCGGCATCGTCGCGCCCCTCCGCCGGCCGCGCGGCCTGGCGACCGGCATAGGCGTGGCCGGCGCGGTCGGACGGAGCAGGCCGGGCGGAGGCGAACAGGAAGGGCACCAGCGCCCGCAGCGCCAGTGCCTTGTCGATCCGCCGGGCGAACCCGCGTGAAGCGGCGCCCCGCCGGGCCGCGAGGTCGAGCAGCGTGCCGCCCTCGATATCGATCGCCCCGGCGGCGAGCAGATCGATCAGGGTGCGCAGCGCGGGGCGGCGCAGCAGCCGGGTGATGGCGGCGGGCGAGTTGATCGCGATCGCGAGATCCTGCCGCGCCGAGGGTCCGAGCGGCAGGGTCTCGCCGGTCCACAGGCGCAGGGCGAAATCCGCCTGAAGCAGCGGGGCAAGATGGGCGGCAAGGCGGCGCAGACCGGCGAGGCGGCCCGTATCGGAATCGGTCATTACGCGAGACTAGAGCAACACCCGATCGGCCGGGAACCCGGCCCCCCGGTGCGGGAGCGAAGCCCGGCCGGCGCAGGGCCGCAGCGCCCCGCGACGCTTGTCCCGGATGCGCGGCGGTGATGCGGTAAAGCGACGCTCAGCCCGGCCAACGCGGCTTGCGCCGGCACTGGCAGGGCGCTGCGGCCATCGACGTCCCGGTGATCCGGTTCGCCAGGGAGAGAGATAGGCTGCCGCCGAAGCCCGGCTCCCTGCGACGCGCGCTGCAGGAGCCGGACCGGCAAGGCTCGGGCCGTCCGGGGTCGGACCAGGCCCTGCTTCGCGCACGCGACCGGATCGACGCGCTGCTCGGGCTGCTCGGTGAGATCGGCGGCAGCCTGTCGCACATCGCGGGGTCCGCGGCAGAGCCGCCGGCCGGCAGGATGGCGGGGATCGGCCGCTCGTCCGGCGCCGGCCTCGGCGGGGAGGATCCCTCGCTCCGGCGCGCCTTCCCGGCATCCGGAGTTTGCTCGGGCGCATCCAGATCGGCAGCGGCGGAAATGCCGGCGGCGAGGACCGCTGGATCAGGTGCCGGGAGGCGGGATGCGACGGGAACGGATTGAAGCCCGCCCGATGAGCTGGACCGTCCGCGACGACAGGCAGACACGTTTCTTCGCGCTCGATCAGGGCGCTCGATCAGGACGCCGACCCCGTCCCGCCGGAGCTCGGGGAGCTCACGGCCGACCTCCGGCAGGTGCGCGATGCGGGCGTCCGGGCGCCCCAGACCCGGACGCTGCCGGTTGCCGCGGCCAGGGACCGCCTGCGCGAGATCAGCGGAGCACCCCCCACCGGCGGCGGGCAGGGCGCATTCTCCGTCAAGGTGATCGACGACACGGATCAGGTGATCGGAGACGACGGAGATCCGGTCATGCGGAACGGCGGGCCGGTCAGCAGGCAGGGAAAGGCAGGACCAGAGGGCTCCGCCCCTGGACCCCGCCGGGGCCTTGGCCCCAGAGCCCGTTCGCTGGAGAGTACCCTGAAGGCAATGCGGATCCCGATGGGCCATGGGGGAGCGCATGCTCCCTGACGGGTTCCAAGGGCGGAGCCATTTGCCTCATCCGCGCAACAGTTTCCGGTTGCGCGCCCAGTGCCGACGCATGACGATCGCCCAGGATCACAGGGGAGGACGGGGGCGATGCTGCCTGAAGCACTGAGCGCGCTGCGCGAACGCCTGCAAGCCGCCGAGCGGCCGGAGGACCGGGCCTTGCTGGCCGAGTTGCAGGTGATCGACAGGCTGCTCGACCACCCCGAGAGGCGGATGCTCTACATGCATATCGGCAGCGGCGGGACCGTGTATGTCGACTGTCCGGACAGTGACTGTGGCGGCCGGGGCCGGAAGCCGTCGCCGTGACCTGGACGGTGGCCGATGATCCGGCGAGCGGCCTGTTCAGCCTGATCCATGTTTCGGGCGCCGACCCGTCCGAGCTGGTCGCGCTCGCCGCCGATCTCGACCGCGTGCTGGACGCCTGGCGCACCCTGCCGCCCACGCCGCAACTGGTCGAGGCGGTGCGGGCGGTCGCCATGGCGGCGCTGGTGGCGCGGACGCCGACGCCGGCCGCCGCGCGCCGGC
>DAICZL010000490.1 GCA_027311165.1 bacterium | reverse complement strand
CCTTGACCCTTCTCTCGGTCGAGACCCTTCATGTCCGCTTCGCCACCAATGACGGCGAGGTGCACGCCGTCCAGGGCGTCTCCTTCGAGATCGGCGTCGGCGAGACGCTGGCGGTGGTGGGCGAATCGGGCTGCGGCAAGTCGGTGACCGCGATGTCGATCCTGCGCCTGCTGGCCGAGCCGCCGGCCCGCACCGAGGGGCGCATCCTGTTCCAGGGCAACGACCTGCGGGCGCTGTCGGAGCCGGCGATGCGGCGCATCCGCGGCGATGCCATCAGCATGGTGTTCCAGGAGCCGATGACCTCGCTCAACCCCGTGCTCACGGTGGGGCGGCAGATCGGCGAGAGCCTGCGCCTGCACCAGGGGCTTTCGGCGCGCGCGGCCGAGCGCCGGGCGATCGAGATGCTGGCGCTGGTGGGCATCCCGGCCCCCGAACGGCGCGTGCTGGCCTATCCGCATGCGCTGTCGGGGGGGATGCGCCAGCGGGTGATGATCGCGATCGCGCTGGCCTGCAATCCGAAATTGCTGATCGCCGATGAGCCCACCACGGCGCTGGATGTCACCATCCAGGCGCAGATCCTCGATCTGATGCGCGCGCTCAAGACGCGGCTGGGCTCGGCGATCATGCTGATCACCCATGATCTGGGGGTGGTGGCCGAGATGGCCCAGCGCGTCGCGGTGATGTATGCCGGCCGCAAGGTCGAGGAGGCAGGGGTGGCGGCGATCTTCGCCGAGCCGCTGCATCCCTATACGCGCGGCCTGCTGGGGGCGATGCCGCGGCCCGGGGCGGCGGGGCGGTCGCTGCTGGCCGAGATCCGCGGATCGGTGCCCAGCCTGCGCGCGCCGATCATCGGCTGCGCCTTCGCCTCGCGCTGCGACCTGGTCACCGAGCTGTGCCGGCGGGTGGCGCCGGAGGTGGAGGCGAAGGCGCCGGGGCATCTGGTGGCGTGCCACCATGCCGACCGGCGGACCGCGCCATGACCGAGGCGCCGCTGCTGCAGGTCGATGGGCTGAAGAAATACTTCCCCGTCCGCACCGGCCCGTTCGGCCAGGTCACCGGCCAGGTGCAGGCGGTGGACGGGGTGAGCTTCGCACTGTCGCGCGGCGAGACGCTTTCGGTGGTGGGCGAGTCCGGCTGCGGCAAATCGACGGTGGGACGCAGCATCCTGCGGCTGACCGATCCCACCGCCGGCGAGATCCGTCTGGACGGCGAGCGGATCGACACGCTGCCCCCGCGCCAGCTGCGCGCGGTGCGGCGGCGCGTGCAGGTGGTGTTCCAGGACCCGTTCAGCAGCCTGAACCCGCGCATGCGGGTGCGCGAGATCATCGCCGAGCCGCTCGTCAATTTCGGCCTGGCCCGCGGCCGCGCCGCGATCACCGAGCGGGTGGCGGCGCTGCTCGACACGGTGCGGCTGCCCGGCGAGGCGATGGGGCGGTTTCCGCATGAATTCTCCGGCGGCCAGCGCCAGCGCATCTGCATCGCCCGCGCGCTCGCCCCGGGCGCGGACCTGATCATCTGCGACGAGGCGGTCTCGGCGCTCGATGTCTCGGTCAAGGCGCAGATCGTCAATCTGCTGGCCGATCTGCAGGCGAAGCTGGGGCTCGCGCTGCTGTTCATCAGCCATGATCTGGGCGTGGTCGAGCACCTGACCCATCGCGTGGCGGTGATGTATCTGGGGCGCATCGTCGAACTGGCCGACCGGGCGAGCCTGTTCGGCGCCGCGCATCATCCCTATACGCGCGCGCTGCTCTCGGCGGTGCCGCTGCCCGATCCGGCGGCGCGGCGGCAGCGGATCATCCTGAGCGGGGACGTGCCGAGCCCGATCGATCCGCCGCCCGGCTGCCGGTTCCACACCCGCTGCCCGTTCGCCTTCGACCGCTGCCGCAGCGAGGCGCCGGCCCTGCGCGAGGTCGGGCCGGGGCATGTCTCGGCCTGCCATCTGACCCATGAGCCCGGCGAGGCGCTGGCATTGCCCGCGGCGGCGACAGGCGGGGCCTGACAAGGCGGCCCCCCACAATGGCCCCATCACCCACGCCGGCCCGGTCCCGGGCGGGTCTCGGCGGAACATGCGGGCAGAGCCCGGCTGCGGGCGCGATCGGGACGGGGCCGGCGGGCGTGATGGGTCCTGGGGGCTCAGTGGCGCAGCAATAACGGCATGGGGGCCGTCGCCAGCAGGGTGCGGGTCACTCCGCCCAGAAGGGCCTCGCGCCATTCGCCATGGGTATAGGCGCCCATCACCAGCAGATCCGCGCCCAGCGCCGCGGCGCCACGCAGCAGCGTCTCCCCGGCGTCATCGGCCATGGCCAGGCGGTGCAGCTTCGCCGCGATGGCGCTGCGCACCAGCGGCCCCGGCAGATCGGGCATCTTCTCATCCCGCGCCAGGGCGCAGAGCACATGCACCTGCGCCGCCCGCCGCAGGATCGGCAGCGCCGCCGCCACCGCCCGCTCGGCGCTCTCATCCTGCCGCCAGGCGATCGCCACCACCCGGCCGAACTCCGCCCCCGCCCCTGCCGGCACGGCAAGCACCGGATGGCGGTCGGCGAACAGCGCCGCATGCATCAGCGCGCGGGAGTGGTGGGAGGACCGCGGACCGGAGGCGGCCAGCACCACCACCGTGCCATCGCCTTCGGCAGCGAAGGCGGCCGTCTGCGGCATCGCCGCCGGATCGGTCACGGCCCCGCCCCAGCTGGCGGCGATACCGGCGCTGCGCGCCCGCGCCAGCCATTCGTCGCCCAGCGCGGCGAGGCGGCCGCGCCAGTCCTCCTGCTCGGCACGCAGAGCGGTCTCATGATCGAGGGTCTGCACGTCCTCGGTGGGCAGCAGCGCCGCCTGCCGGGCGGGCACACAGACCCGCGTCTCGATCCGCGCGCAATCGCGCAGCCGCACCAGACGCTCGGCGGCGCCCAGCAGCCCCGGCGCTGCGCCCGGATCCTCGAGCAGCACCAGGGCGGTCTCTCCCAATGCCACGGGTCCTTCCGGGGTGATCGCGCCGCGCTCCTGCGGCATGAGTGCGACGCGCGCATTCAGCGAGGCGGCACTGGCATGGCCGGCCGCCACCGCGGCAAGGCAGAGCAGCACCGACAGGAAGACATTGCCCAGCGCCTGGCCCGGCCGGCCATCGCGCAGCAGATCGAGCGTCTGAAGGCTGAACGAGGAGAAGGTGGTGAAGCCACCGCAGACCCCCACCATGACGAAGATGCGGGCATCGGGCGCTACGCCGAAGCGCCCGTCGGGGCTGGTCAGCGTGCCGAAGCAGCCGATGACGAACGAGCCGATGACGTTGATCAGGATCGTCCCCCAGGGGAATTGCGGGCCGGTCAGCCGCGCCATGGCGTAGCCGACCCAGGCGCGCAACACGCTGCCGAGCGCCCCGCCCAGGGCGATCCAGAGATAGGTGATGGCACTCATGGGCTGATCACAAAGCCTCGTCTTCGACTGGTTCAATCCCGTGCGACCCGGTCCCTGCCGGCGCACGCCCCGCGCAGACTGCCCACCCGGTCTGTTCTGCCCACGCGCCTTCTTCTGCGCCCGCGCCCGAACCGTGACGCTGATCTGATCAAGCCGGCACGGCGGCTGTCAACCGCGCCGGCGCGCCCCGATCCCGCCGGAACGGCGCTTGATCGGACCCGGGGATGGTTCTAATGGCCGCTCTGGCGCCGGGTTGGCCGAGCGGCTAGGCACCTGATTTGTAATCAGGTCGACGGGGGTTCGAATCCCTCACCCGGCATCAGGCCCTGCAATCAGTGCGGTTTCGGCGACCAGAGGGGGGCGAGGCCCGGTCTCTGGCAAAGCCGGGCCGGGGCAGTGGCTTCGACGAGACCGGGATCGGTCCGGTTTCAGGGATCGCCCCCGACACTCCGTTGCGCGGGGAGCGGCCCTGCGGCTGCGCCCGCCTCACCGATCCGGCCGCGCAGCGCTGGATCGGTCGGCGCGGGTGGCCTCGGTTCTGCGGTCCGGTTGCGCTCCAACTCTCTGATTTATCCTGCAATTTTATCGCGGTTGAAGTCAACCCGATGCGATAGTGCACCAGAGCGGCAGCCGACCCGATAGACGATCGGCGACCGTTCCTGCTCGCTGTCCTACCGGGCAAGTCCATCCGATCAAATGGACCCATCCGACCGGAGGGTGCGCTAGTGTCCTGCCCTCGAAGTTCGCGGTGCCTCACCGCGAATGTCGGGGATCAGCAGGCCACTGAAAACAAAGAGCTGGTGTCCCGGTTCCGACCACATTTCAATGCTGCGAATTTCGGAATCGGGACACTAGGCTCGCCGGCGCTGCCAGGCCTCGTTCCGGCCCGGCTCGCGGCCCAGCGCCGCCGCGGCGAAGCGCCGCAGCCCGGCCCATTGCTGCGCCAGATAGCCGCCGCTCGCCAGCACCTCCGGCCCGGTCGGATCGCCGGTCTCGACATAGGCGCGCGAGAAATCCGCGGTGCCGAAGGCCATGTCCCACCAGGGCAGGATCGCGCCGTAATTGCAGCTGCGCTGCCCGGCCGCCAGCACGCCGTGATGGGCACGGTGAAAGCGCGGCGAGATCAGCAGCCGCTCGCCCAGCCAGCCGAAGGACACCCTGGCATTGGCATGCGACAGGCTTTCGAGCAGCCGCAGCACCAGCACCAGCAGCGGAAACTGCAGCGGCGGCACGCCGATCAGCAGCGCCACCACGCCGAACCACAGCGCCGAGATCAGATCGTCCAGCAGATGGTTGCGGTCATCGGACCAGAACGTCATCTGCCGCTGCGCGTGGTGCAGGGAATGCAGCGCCCACCACCAGCGCAGCTTGTGGGAGAAGCGATGGCGCCAGTAATCGGCGAAATCCAGAATCACGGCATAGAGGAAGAAGGTCAGCGCCTGCTGGCCGAGCAGGGCCGGGACCAGCCGCTCCAGCGTGGGCGGCACCCAGCCATGGTCGGTCAGGAATCCGTTCAGCGCCACCTGCGCCTGGTAGAAGCCGACGAAGGTGACCAGCGGCAGGATGCCGACCCGCGAGATCAGGGTGTAGAGCACATCGGTCGTGACCGCGCCGCGATCGGGCCAGCGCTCGACCGGCCGCCAGCGTTCCAGCGGCACGCAGATCGCGTAGGTGGCGATCACCTGCGCGAGGCCATAGGCGGCGAACAGGGTCCAGCCATAGCCCAGTTCCTCCCACTGCATCGCATCCGCGGCGTAGAGCAACGGCACCACCAGGGTCTCATGCAGCCAGCCGGCGGCAAACTCGACCGGGTTGATCATGGCCGCCTCACTGTGCCCGTTCGGACAGCCAGATGCCGTGCGGGGACCGCCCGACATCGATCGAGCTGTAGGCGCCGGTGACGGTATCGAGCACGGCCACCTTGCGCGCCCAGCGCTGGGTGACCCACATCTTGCCATCGGGCGCGAACGCCGCGCAGTCCGGCCCGCCAGGCACGGCATAGCTGCGCCCCGGCGCAAGGGTCGCGGCATCCAGCGCCATGATCGTGCCGTCCACCCGGTTGCCGACATAGACCAGCTTGCCGTCCGGGGAGAGGAACAGGTTGTGCGCCCCCTTGCCGGTGCGGATGCGCCGTTCCACCTTGCCATCCGCCGGATCGGCCACCGCGACATAGTCGCTGCCCATGATCCCCACCAGCAGCTTGCCGCGGTTCCACAGCACCCCGGCCGGGGTCTTGCCGATCTCGACCTCCCAGCGCTCGGTCATCTGCCGCAAATCGATCGCCGCCAGCCGGTCGGTGCCCTGCAGGGTGACATAGACGGTGGCGCTATCGGGCGCGAAGGCCAGATGGCTCGGCATCGAGGACAGTTTGAGCCGCTTCACCAGCTGCCAGCTGCCCACCGCGTAGATATCGACCTGGTTGCGTGCCAGGCCGTTGACCACCAGGAATTTGCCGTCGGGGCTGAAGCCGAACTGGTAGGGATCGGCGATGGTCATCCGCCGCTTCACCGCGCCAGTGGCCGGATCCAGGAACAGCATCTCGTTACCGGCGGTATCGCCGACCAAAAGCGCCGAGCCGTCAGGGGTCAGTGCCAGGTGATGCGGCTCGCGCAGCGCCGGAATCCGGCCGATCTCGGTCTGGTGCGCCAGATCGATCAGGCTGAGCGAGGCATCGGCGGAATTCACCACCACCGCGAAGCCGGCGGCAGCCGCGGGGCCAGCGCCGAATGCGAGCCATGCCGCGAGGCAGACCAGCGCCGCAAGGCCCGGTCCATCCCCCGCCGGGCGGGCCCGCACGGCCAGCCGGACGCGATGCCACGCGCCCGGGACCGGCCATGGCAGGGCGCGCGGCGCGCGGACGAAACCGCCGCTCACGGACGCGCAGCCTCGGCGCGCCGGCGCGGGCCGGCCTGCGGCCATGATGGACGTGTTCCGCTCGGAGCCCATGTCGAAGAATGTCCTTCAAAACCTCTCAGGCCGCCGCCTGGACCTGCGCGCCACGGGCAAACACCGCCGCGACCCAGGCGAACAACACGCAGCCGGTTGTGGCGATCAGCGTGCTATCGGTAAAGGAGTGGACCGCGAATGCCATAAAAACAAGGTACAAAATCGCCTTGTCGGATTGCGCGAGACGCGTACCGTGCCGCCACACCCAACCCGCCATGAACAGGCCGAGCAGACCCAGTCCCAGCCAGCCGCCATCCACGCCGATGCGCAGATATTCGTTATGGGCGGTGGTGGTGCCCAGCAGATGCGCGATCAGACTGTCCGGGTCGACCAGCGTCTTGCCCGCCCCGACCCCCCAGCCGGTCCAGGGCCGCTCCGCCCAGGCATCCTGGAACAGCGGCCAGATCAGATCCCGTCCGCTCAGCCCCTCGGGATCATCGCTCAGCACGTTGAACAGGCGGATGGAGGTGAGCTTGCCGGCCACCACCGCCAGCAGCGGCAGCAGCAGGCCGGCCGCCAGCAGAAGCGGCAGCCGGGCCAGCGCGTCGAACCGGCGCGCCGGCAGGAACAGCAGCGCCAGCGCCACCACCGCCGGCGCCAGCATCAGCGGTGCCCGCGCCCCGGTCAGCGCCAGGATCAGCAGGTTGGCACCCAGCCAGGCGAGATCCCGCCCCCGCCCGTCGCGGAACAGTTCCACCAGGGCGGCATAGACGCCGGCCAGCGCGAAACCGGCCAGGAACGCGGGGTGGCCCATGCCGGCCAGGCGCAAGCCCGCCGCCTCGCCGAACAGCGCGTGCACCCCCGCCAGATCCAGCCCCAGCCCGCCCAGCACCACCAGCGCCGGCAGGCGGATCACCATGGCGATGACCGCATCGCACCAGGATCGCGGCGCGCGCACGAAGCCGAACGCGAATGGCGCGACCGAGCCGGCGAGCGAGCGCAGACTGTCCGCCAGGGTCAGGTTGGGGTGCAGCCCGCCCGCCAGCCCGACCGCGAACATCGCCAGGAAGGCGAAGCCCGGGTTGAACAGATCGGCTACCACGCCGTAGCGCAGCGCCGCCAGCACCGCCAGCACCAGGCCGGTGAGCTTGACCAGCCCCACGATCAGCCCCTCGGCCTGGGTCGGGTTGCCGAACCACATCTCCGGCGTGGCGCCGGCCGCCAGCAGCCAGGCGAGGGTGAACGGGATCGGCTGAAGAAACCCCAGCACCAGCAGCCCGAGCCCGGCGAGCACGGCCAGCAGCAGCGGCAGCGCCTGCGGCAGGGCCAGCGCCACCGCGAAGATCGCCCCCACCACAGCGGCGCCGGCGGCGAAGACCACGCCGGCGCCATCGCGACCGCGCGATGGCGGGAACAGGCGGGATGCGATCATCGGACGGGCGCTACCACGGGACCGAGCTTAGCACGGCGGCCCCGGTTTGGCGCCCGCGTCGATCAAGACGAGGGCTCCACCCCGATGGCCGATCGCGACCCGCGGTCCCTGCGGGTACCCTCCAACGAAAGGGGACTGGCCGACGAAAGGGGTCTGGCCAACGAAAGGGGTCTGGCCAACGAAAG
>DAICZL010000489.1 GCA_027311165.1 bacterium | reverse complement strand
GTCGATGTGGTGCTCGACGAACCGGCCGTGCGCTCGGAGATCGAGGCGCGGCTGAGCCGGCTGGAACAGCTCGCGCGCGAGCATGGCTCGGCGCTGGGCCTGGCCGGAACGATCCGGCCGGTGACGGTGGAGACCCTCGCCGGCTGGGCGGGCACGTTGCCGGCCAAGGGTCTGGTGCTGGTGCCCGCCAGCGCCCTGGTGCGGCCGGCGGCGGCCAACCCGAAATGAGCCTGCTGCCCTATCGGCCCAATGTCGGGGCGGTGCTGTTTGACGCCGCCGGCCGGGTGTTCGTCGCCCGCCGCGCCGATCTGCCCAATGCCGAGGGCGCCCCGGGCGGCTGGCAACTGCCGCAGGGCGGCATCGATGAAGACGAGGATCCGCGCCAGGCGGTGCTGCGCGAACTGGCCGAGGAGATCGGCACCGACCGGGCCGAGATTCTGGACGAGCACCCCGACTGGCTGACCTACGACCTGCCGCCGCATCTGCTGGGCGTCGCCCTGGGCGGGCGCTATCGCGGCCAGCGCCAGCGCTGGTTCGCGCTGCGCTTCACCGGCCAGGATGACGATATCCGGCTGGATGCCGATCCGCATCCGGAATTCGACGCCTGGCGCTGGGCGGCGCTGGCCGAGCTGCCGGCGCTGGCCCCCTCGTTCAAGCGGGACATCTACATCGTGCTGGCCAGCGCCTTCGCCCGCTTCGCCGCCACCGGATGAGCGAGGGCAGCCTGGTCCTGTTCTCCGGCGGACAGGACAGCGCCACCTGCCTCGCCTGGGCGCTCGACCATGGCGGGCCGGTCGAGACACTGGCCTTCGACTATGGCCCGCGCCACCGCATCGAGCTCGACTGCCGCACGCGGTTCCGCGCCGGCCTGGCCGGGGCGTTTCCCGGCTGGGCCTCGCGCCTGGGCGAGGATCATCTGCTGCGGCTCGACGCGCTGGGGGCGATCTCGGAGACGGCGCTGACCCGCGACAGCGCCATCACGATGCAGGAAAACGGCCTGCCCAGCACCTTCGTCCCCGGGCGGAACCTGATCTTCCTGAGCTTTGCCGCAGCCCTCGCCTATCGGCGCGGACTGCGCCACATCGTCGCCGGCATGTGCGAGACGGATTATTCCGGCTACCCCGATTGCCGCGACGATACGATCAAGGCGATGCAGGTGGCGCTGAACCTGGGCATGGACCGCCGCTTCGTGCTGCACACCCCGCTGATGCGCCGCGACAAGGCGGCCACCTGGACGCTGGCGGAGCGTCTGGGCGGGCCGGCGCTGGTCGAGCTGATCCGGGTGGAGACCCATAGCTGCTACCTGGGCGAGCGCAGCGTGCTGCATGACTGGGGGCATGGCTGTGGCGCCTGCCCGGCCTGCGAGCTGCGGCGGCAGGGATGGCAGCGCTTCCGCGCCGGCCAGGACCGGTGTTGACGGCTTCGCCTGGAACGGACGGCCGGGGCCCTTCCCCACGGGGTTCCAGGATCAGACAAGGCCAACGGGCGCCACGCTGTCCTCCCTTGCGCCCCGGCGCGGCATCCAACCCAGGGGGGGACCAGCCATCGGAGGCCAAGCCGGCGTGGATCAGTCCTCTGCCGCCACCGGCGCATCCTGGCGGATCAGCCCCTCGGCCTTGAGATCGCTCCACAGCGCCGCCGGAATCTCCTGACGCATCAGCGCGACATTGGCCCGGACCTGCTCGGGGCTGATCGCCCCGGGGATCACCGCGGCCACCGCGGGGTGGCCCAGCGGAAACTGCAGCGCCGCCGCGGCCAGCGTCACGTCGTGGCGGCGGCACACCGCCTCGATCCGGCGCACCCGCTCCAGCACCTCCGGCCCGGCCTCCGCATACTCGTATTTCGCCCCCGCCACCGCGCCGGTTGCGAGGATACCGGAATTGAACACCCCGCCGATCAGGATCCCGACGCCGCGCGCGGCGCAGCGCGGCAACTCCGCCGCCAGCGCCTCCTGTTCGAGCAGCGTGTAGCGCGAGGCGATCAAAAAGAAATCGATGTCAAACAGATCCAGGAAGCGGGGGATCATGCCGAGCTCGTTGATGCCCGCGCCGATACCGCGGATGCGCCCCGAGCGGCGCAGCTCCTCGAGCGCCCGCCAGCCGGACGTGGCGAGCTGGCCGAGATAGGCAGCCACCCGCGCCTCGGTCGCATGGTACTGGAAATCGAGATCGTGGATCAGCAGCAGATCGATGCGCGGCAGCCCGAGGCGCTGCAGACTGTCCTCGAAGCTGCGCAGAATGCCTTCATAGCTGTAGTCGAACCGCAGATCGAAGGGCAGCCCGCCGGCCCACATGCCACGGTCGAACCGCGCCGCATCCTGGGGTGCCGACAGCACGCGGCCGACCTTGGTGGACAGCACGAAGGCGTCGCGGTCCTGCCGGTACAGGAAGCGCCCGGCGCGATGTTCGGCCTGGCCACGACCATACCAGGGTGCGGTGTCGAAGATACGGATGCCGGCCTCCCAGGCCGCAGCCAGGGTCGCCCCGGCCTCTTCCTCGGGGATGATCTGATAGAGATCGCCGAGCGGGGCGGTGCCGAGGCCGAGCTGGGTCAGCGCGATCCCGGTACGGCCGAGCATGCGTGTGGCGGTTGGGTCCATCTGCGTCTGCTCCCGTTGCATGATCCGGCACGATCGCTCGCCACCCCCGGCGCGCGGGCCGGACAGCACCGCGCGCGCAACGATATCGCGGTTCCGCGGGAACTGCCACCGGGCCGCCGCGGGGCCCATCCGCACCCGGCAATGCCCGTGCAGCCGGGGGGGCGCCCCCCCACGTGTCGCGGCCGGCCCGAAGCCGGACCCGCACCAGGGCAACCGCCGGCGGCGGGCAGCTCCGGCTATCGGAGGCGCGCGGGTCGTCTCTCGATCGCCTGCAGGAACCGCCTGGCCAGCGCCCCGTAGAGCGGCCTGCGGCAGATCAGCCGCGACACGCCGAAGGCCAGCATCGCGGTGGCCATCAGCGGCACGGTGATGCGCTGGTTGTCGGTCATCTCGGTGACGATGACGATCGCGGTGATCGGCGCCTGCACCACGGCGGAGAAATACGCGACCATGCCCAGCAGCACGACCGCGCCGGCCGGCGCCGCGGGCATCAGCGGCGCCAGCCAGTGACCAAGCCCGGCGCCGATCGCCAGCGAGGGCGCGAAGATGCCGCCGGGAATGCCGCTGAGATAGGAGATCACCGTCGCCGCCAGCTTGAAGGCGAAGAAGAAGCGCGGCAGCTCCTCATGGCCCTCGACCAGCGCGCGGGCCTGCGCATAGCCGGTGCCGTAGGTGCTGCCGCCCGAGGCGAGTCCCAGCCCCGCCAGCACCAGGCCGCACAGCGCCGCGAACAGGATCGGATGGCGGATCAGCCACTGTCCGGCCCGGCCCGGCAGCCCGCCCGCGGCACGCAACAGGGTCTCGCTGAACAACCCGCCCGCGACCCCGCCGGTGATGCCGCAGACCAGCACCGCGATCCAGCCCGCCCCGAGCGCCAGCTGCACCGATGTGGTGCCGAAATAGCTGTAATTGCCGACCAGCCCGAGCGAGGTGACGCCCGCCACGATCACCGCCGTCAGCACCGTGAAACTGGCCCGCGCCTCGAAGGAATGGCTGAGCTCCTCGATCGCGAAGACGATCCCGGCGAGCGGGGTGTTGAACGCCGCCGCCACCCCCGCCGCCCCGCCGGC
>DAICZL010000486.1 GCA_027311165.1 bacterium | reverse complement strand
TGCTGCGAAAAGCCGACGAGCGATCCGTCGCCGCCGTCTGGCACCGCATCGGATCATTGCTGCAGGAGTTCGGCCCCGACGAATGCGCCAACTACATCAGGCACGCCGGATATGACCCGACATGATCCGGCCATGCTCTAGCCCCTTCCTCCGCCGGGGCGGTACCCGACCGGGTTCAGGGAAAGCTGATGGGGGCGAAATCCTCCAGCACCAGCACCAACGGCTCAGGGCCCACTTTCACCGATCCCGCGAACGGGTGATCGATGGCGACGATGATCAGCAATCCGGAGAACATCAGGACCGAGAGCGCGCCGGTCATGATCGTCTGGGCGCGCAGGTTCTCGGTGCCGAAGAAGAAGGTGAAGCCCACCGTCAGGATGGCGCCGCCGAACAGCACCAGCCAGACGATGCCCGGCACCACGCCGGAGGCGAGCACGAGACGGTCGCGGCGCGCCTCGGTCACCTGGTCGAGTTCATGCAGCACCTCGGCCAGCAGCACGCTGCCCCGCCGGTCGGTGGGGGTGGCGGTCAACAGCGCGCCATAGGCATTGTCCAGGGCAAAGCGCACTTTCGTACTGCCGCGCCCGTTCGCCATCGCCGGCCAGTCCTCGGCGATCACCTCCTGCAGATAATTGGTCAGTTCCTGGCGCAGTGCCGCGCCGGCCTCGGCGCCGATCCCGCCGGCAAGGCGGTAGATGGTCGCCGCGGCGGCGGCCTCTTCGGCAACGGTGCGGTCCGCGTCGTTGAATTTTTCCCAGACCACGATCACCGCGAAAGCCAGCAGCACGGCATAGAGCACACCGACGGTCGCGAATTTGAACCCGGCCACCTCATTATTGGTGGCGAGCTGGTCCAGGCTGACGCGATGGCGGATGAGGATCGGCCCGATCATCGCGAGCAGCGTCGGCACACCGACCAGGATCAGGCCCGCCTGCCACAGCGGCAGGTTGGTCAGAAAAAGAATCATGACGGCCGGTCCCGATCCTCGAGTGGTAGGAGCGACGATCCGAAGCCGCCGGCCCTCCACCGCCGCCACCCCGGTCGTTTCCAACGAAGTGCCGGATCACGCACCAAACCGCAATGCGGTACTTGCCGTGGCAGCGGATCGCCGCGCGATCGGGCGGCAGCGCAGGCCGGTCGTCTCCGGGGGGGGCCAGGGCAGCGCCCCGGCCCTTCCTGCACCGGGAAGCAGCCGATGGCGGCGGGGATCGGTGTCCGCCCGGGTCGCGCCCCTGGAGCGCGCGCGGAACCGGCCGAAGCGGATCTGCGTTCCGCCCGCGCTCCAGCTCGTTGTTCCGGCGGGCAATTTTATCGCGGTTGAAGTCGACCTCGAGCGATAGCCTGCTAGATCAGGGTCAGCAGCGCCACACTGCCCGCTCCCACCACCAGGCAGTAATAGGCGAACGGGTTCAGCGCCCAGTTCTCATGGCTGCGAAAATAGCGCATCAGGAACGCCGTGCTGAGCCAGGCGGTCACCCCGGCCACCACCGCGGCGGCTGCGGCCAGCCCCAGCACGCCTTCGGGCATGCCCTCGCGCAGCAGCTTCGGCACTTCCAGCACGGTCGCGCCCAGGATGATCGGGGTCGCGATCAGGAACGAAAAATGCGCCGCCCCCGCATGGTCGATGCCGCGCAACAGCCCGCCGGCGATGGTCGCCCCGGACCGCGAGATGCCGGGGATCAGCGCCGTGCACTGCCACAGCCCGATCATCAGCGCATCGCGCGGCCCCAGGGTCGACAGTTTCCGCGTTGCCCGCCCGCGCAGCCGCTCGGCGGCCAGCAGCAGCAGCCCGTTCACCACCAGGAAGGCAGCGGCGACCAGCGGCGAGCCGAACAGCCCGCGGACGAATTTCTCGAGCAGGAAGCCCAGGATCACCGCGGGGATGGTGGCGATCACGATCAGCAGCAGCACCCGCCGGCTCTCGGCCCGCTGATGGGCGTCCGACAGCCCCAGCACGCCACGCAGCAGCGCCCACCAGTCGCGCCAGAAATACAGCAGCAGGGCGGTGGCCGTGCCCAGATGCAACATCACCAGGAAGGGCAGGAAGGCGGGTGCATGCTGGTCGATGCCCCAGCCGAGCAGGGCCGGCAGCACCACGGCATGGCCGAGGCTGCTGACCGGGAACAATTCGGTCGCGCCCTGCAGGATCGCGACCACCATCGCCTGCAACGCGTTCACGCCGGACGACCCGAATCGCTGGTCCGCTGCATCGCCGCCTCGCCCTCATTCGCTGCGCCAGCCGTGTTGGTGGCCGAAAGCGGCCGGGTTGGCAACCCGCGCGGGAGTCTTGGACAGGGCTCGCGCCGGATCTGGCGGGGGCGTCCCGAAGCGACGGGCAGGGCCAGGGTCTTGCCCCCTGGGCATGTCAGGGCAAAGGCGCCGCCCTTCGGAAACCCACCTGGGCCGTGGCCCCAGACCCCGGTCGCTGGAGGTTCCCCCCCAGGAATGCAAGTCCCGATGGGCCATGGGGGTCGCCTGCTCTCTGGCGGGTCCAGGGCAGAGCCCTGTCCTCGTCTCATCCTCCCGGCGCCCAGGAAGCCCCGCCTCGCCGGTTCCGGTTTGACAGCCGCGCCCCGATCATCGAAGCCGGTCGTGTGAGCGGGACAGACCTTTCCGCCGCGCGGGAGGCCTTCCGCGCCGGCAACCAGGCGGCCGAAGCGGGCGATCTGTCCGCCGCGCGCTTCTGGCTTGAACGTGCCCGCCGCCTGACCCCGCAGGACGGCTCGATCCGCCTCGCGCTGGCCGCGCTGATGCTGCGCCAGGGCGCGCCGCAGGCCGTCGCGCTGCTGGAGCAGGTGGCGGGCGAGGACGATGTGCGCGAGGCCTGGATGGGCCTGATCGCCGCCCGCCACAGCCGGCAGGACGCCCCGGGCGCGGCGGCGGCGATGGCGGCGCTGCTGCAGCGCCACGCGCTCGCGCCTGGGCTCGCCGCCCGGCTTGGCTTCGGCCATACCCTCGATCTGGTCGCCGCGCAGGCCGGCGCGCCCGGCTGGTGCGGGCTGGGCAGCGACGGGAGGCTGGCGGTGCACGCGCTGCGTCCGGGCCTCGCGCTCGAGGCCACGCTGGACCCGCCGCGGGGCAAAGCGGGGCGGTCGGGCCCGGCCGGGCCGGTGCGGCGGCGG
>DAICZL010000485.1 GCA_027311165.1 bacterium | reverse complement strand
GGACCTCTCCGGACGACCCGTCGATACCCCGCTAACCCGCCATCCTCGTGGCATGGCCGGCGGTGGCGAAATACGCATCGACCGCGCGCTTCATCGCCAGCACGACGCGGGCCCGGTGCTCCGGGCGGCGCAGTTCGGCCTCGTCCTGTCGATTGGACATGAACCCCATCTCCACCAGCACGCTCGGGATCTCGGCGGCCTTCAGCACCACGAATCCGGCATGGCGCGCCGGGTTCTGCAGCATCGGGATGTCGCGATCGAGCTCGCCGACCAGCCCGTGCTGCAGCCGCGCCGAGTCGAGCCGGGTCTCCTGGCGCACCAGGCTGGCCAGGATGCGCGCGACCTCGGGCGGAACCCCGTGGAAGGCGCTGCCGGCAAAGCGGTCGGCGCTGTTCTCGCGCTGCGCCAGCGCCGCGCTCTGCGCGTCCGAGGCGGTGGTGGCCAGGGTATAGACGCTGGCCCCGCGCACCTGGTGGTCGGCCAGCGCATCGGCGTGCATCGAAACGAACAGGGCGGCACCGCGACCCTGGGCGCGGGCCACCCGCTCCTCCAGCGGGATGAACACGTCCCGCCGCCGGGTCAGTTCCACCCGGTACTGGCCGGCATGCTGCAGCAGCGCCTGCAATTGCTGGGCGGCCGCCAGGGCGACGTGCTTCTCATAGGTGCCGGAGATGCCGATCGCACCGGGATCCTTGCCGCCATGGCCGGGATCGAGCATGACCAGCGGCGGCGGCGCAGCGGGAGATTGTGGCGCCTGCCGCGGGTGCGCCCCTGGCTTGTGGGTCACCGGAACCGGGGTGGTCGCGGCCCGGACCAGCCCGGCAGGCAACAGGAACCCCGCGGACACGCCGTGTCCCAGCAACAGGCGACGGGTGACGGACCAGCCGGACATGATCGTCTCCGCTAACACATCAGTTCGGTTTTTGCACGCTTCATGTTGATTATGGCCACTTCCCGTTCTGCGCTGCCCCGGTTCGGATCCCGTCCGGCATGGCTTGCGGACCGCGCTGCTTTGCTTCATGTTCAAAATCGGTCGAAGATGATCCCGGAACCCGTGCCGGATAAGGCTCGGTGTCCGCTTTGCGGCGCTGGACCGGCCCGATTTGAGGCCCGGTCCGTCGGTTGCGGCTTCCCGGGGCGCATTCAACCAGGGGTATGCCAGTCTCGGGACTTGTGTCCGGGACCCATCCTCCCGACGTAATTGGCGCCTCTCTTGCCTGGCGCCGGACCTGCCTGGCGCCAGTCGGCTGTGACGCCAGGCTTGCGGGACGTCATTCGGCTTCGGCGTCGGGCTTGCGGGACCCGAGGCTTACGGGACCCCAGGCTTTAGGGACCCCAGGCTTTTAGGGGCCTCAGGCTTGCGGGGCCTCGGGCTTAGTGGCGTCAGACTTGATGGCGTCAGACCGGCTGGGCATCCCCACGGATGCCCGAAGCGCCGCAGACCATCGCGCCAGACGGGTTGCCAATCCCGGGCGGAGGGTCTGCCGGCGATCCGACACACCAGGGCAGCGCCCCCATTGCGGAGCGCTGGCCCCGCAGGACAGGAAGCGATGACCGCCGCCGCGCCAGCGACCATCCAGACAGCGCGAGAGCGGCCACCTACCGGATACCTGTCGTCGCGCGTGGCCCTGCCCGCCTCTGTCATCCTCTTGCCGAGCCGTCCGCCGGCGCCCCCACTCTGCGGGTCCTGCCCGCTGGTGCGCGCGCGATCACCGGCACCGGCCGCACACCGGAGTTCACGCCTAAATGACCAAACGCATGCTGATCGACGCCACCCACGCGGAAGAAACCCGCGTGGTGGTGCTGGACGGTAACCGCCTAGAAGATTTCGATGTCGAGACGGCGACCAAGCGCCAGCTGAAAGGCAATATCTACCTGGCCAAGGTGGTCAGGGTCGAACCCTCGCTGCAGGCCGCCTTCGTGGAATATGGCGGCAACCGGCACGGCTTCCTCGCCTTCGGCGAAATCCATCCGGATTATTACCAGATCCCCGTTGCCGACCGGGCCCGGCTGATCGCCGCCCAGGCCGAGGAAGCCCGCGAGGAAGCCGAAGCCGAGGACCGCGCCGCATCGCGCCTCGCAATCCCGGCCGCGACCGGACGCCACGCCGCCCCCCAGGCCACCGCCGAAACCGGCGAAGACCGAAGCGGCGCGGAGCCAGGCGGGACCGACGCGGCCGCATCCCGGGAAGCCGGAAACGGGGATGATACGGGCGGGGAAAGCACGGGCGCGGCAATCACCGGAACGGCCTGGCAGGACGATCCCGCACCGGCGATCACCGACCCTCATGCCGCACCGCAGCCCGCCACCGACCCCGCGCGCCAGGACGCCGACAGCGCCGAAACCGCCACCGAGAACCTGCTCGCCGAGGCGCCGCCACCCGAGACGGTGGGCGGCGAGGCCGACGCGGCCGAGGAACTGAACGAACGCCGCCCGCCGCCACGCTTCCTGCGCAACTACAAGATCCAGGAAGTGATCCACCGCCGCCAGATCATGCTGGTGCAGGTGGTCAAGGAAGAGCGCGGCACCAAGGGCGCGGCGCTCACCACCTATCTCTCGCTCGCCGGACGCTTCTCGGTGCTGATGCCCAATTCCCCGCGGGGGGGCGGCATCTCGCGCAAGATCACCTCGGCGGCCGACCGCAAGCGGCTGAAGGAGGTCACTGCCGAGCTCGACCTGCCCTCCGGCATGGGGCTGATCGTGCGCACCGCCGGGGCCAACCGCCCCAAGCCCGAGATCCGCCGGGACTGCGAATATCTGCTGCGGCTGTGGGACGATATCCGCGAACACACGCTGCGCTCGATCGCGCCGGCGCTGATCTATGAGGAAGCCAGCCTGATCAAGCGCGCCATCCGCGATGTCTATTCGCGCGACGTGGACGAGGTGCTGGTCGATGGCGAGGAAGGCTGGAAGGCGGCGCGCGAATTCATGCGCATGCTGATGCCGAGCCACGCCAAGAAGGTGCAGCTCTGGCAGCCCGGCGCGGCCGGGGGCAACGGCATGCCGCTGTTCGCCCGCAACCAGGTCGAGGCCCAGCTCGATTCCATGCTGCAGCCCACGGTGCAGCTGAAATCCGGCGGCTATCTGGTGATCAACCAGACCGAGGCGCTGGTCGCGATCGATGTCAATTCCGGACGCTCGACGCGCGAGCGCGGTATCGAGGAGACGGCGCTGCGCACCAATCTGGAAGCCGCCGAGGAAGCGGCCCGCCAGCTGCGCCTGCGCGACCTCGCCGGCCTCATCGTCATCGACTTCATCGACATGGAGTCCAAGAAGCACAACGCGATGGTCGAGCGGCGCATCAAGGACGCGCTGAAGAACGATCGCGCGCGCATCCAGCTCGGCCATATCAGCCATTTCGGCCTGCTGGAAATGAGCCGTCAGCGCCTGCGCCCGAGCCTCGCCGAGACCAGCCTGATCCCCTGCGCCCATTGCGGCGGCACCGGCCATGTGCGCGGCGTGGACAGCGCCGCGATCCATGTGCTGCGCGACATCGAGGACGAGGGCGCCAAGCGCCGTGCCGCCGAGATCGTGGTGCATGTCGCAACCCCGATCGCGCTGTACGTCCTCAACCACAAACGCGACCGTCTGGCGGGGATCGAGGCGCGCTACGGCATGCGCACGACCTTCGCCGGCGATGACACGCTGATCCCCCCCGAGATCCGGATCGAGCGGGTGCGCGCCCTGCTGCCTGGCGAGGCACCGCCGGCGATCACCGCCGATGCGCCGCGCAGCATCGCGGTCGTCGAAGACGAGGACATCGCCGAGGAAGAAGACGATGTGGTGACCGGCGAAAGCGCGCGCGGCGGATCGGCACCGGCGGAGGCTGGAAACGGCGAAGACGCGAGCGAAACGCCCGAGGAACGCGAGAAGCGTCGCCGGCGGCGGCGGCGGCGGCGGCGCGGTGGCAGGCGCGAGGACGGCGTCTCCGGCGAGGCCACCGAAGCCGCCGTCTCCGGCGATGTTTCCGAAGCCGCCGTCTCGGGCGATGTCTCCGAGAACGCCGTCTCCGGCGATGTCTCCGAACCCTCCGTCTCCGGCGATGTCTCGCGGAACGCCGTCTCCGGCGATGTCTCCGCCACCCCCGCGGAACCGGGGAGGCTGACGGAAGCCTCCGAGGCCCTGGCCGAGATACCGCTCGCGGAAGCGCCGGCAGCGGAGGCCGAGACCTCAGCCCGCAAGCGAGGCCGCCGCGGCGGCAGGCGGCGGCGGCGCGAGGACGACCAGCCGCCAATGGCGGAAGGCGCCGAGCAACCGGATCTACCGCCCCCGGCCTATACCGGCCCGACCCCTGCCGATCCGTTCGGTGGCCAGGCAATCGATCTGTTCGAGATGATCGAGCGCGTTGAACAGGCGGTGGGAGAGCCGGCGCCGGCCGAGCCGCCGGCAAAGGCCGCGACGGCGACGAGGGCCAAGACCCGGGCGCAGGCGGGGGCAAAGGCCGAAGCCCGGGCGCAAGACGAACCGCAGCCGCAGCCCGAAACGCTGCCGGACGCCACGGCCGAGCCTGGTGACATGGCCGCGCCCGAACCGGACGCCGACGCCGTGCCGGCGGGCCAGCCCATCATCGTGGGCGCCAACGAGACAGCCATGGAGAAAAAACGCGGCTGGTGGCGCCGCTAGTGTCCTGCCCCCGAAGTTCGCGGTTCCTCACCGCGACCTTCGGGGATCAGCAGGCCACTGAAAATAAAGAGCTGGTGTCCCGATTCCAACCACATTTCAATGCTGTGCGAATTTCGGAATCGGGACCCTAGAGCATGGCCGGATCATGTCGGGTCATATCCGGCGTGCCTGATGTAGTTGGCGCATTCGTCGGGGCCGAACTCCTGCAGCAATGATCCGATGCGGTGCCAGACGGCGGCGACGGATCGCTCGTCGGCTTTTCGCAGCA
>DAICZL010000483.1 GCA_027311165.1 bacterium | reverse complement strand
CCCCTGTATCACTCCCCCCTGTATCACCCCCCTGGGCGCCAGCCCGGCGAACCGGCCGGGGGCCGCCTCTGCCCGGGGGGCGGCAACGCCCTATTTCGTGACCCTCTCGACCATCGAGCCGCGCAAGAATCACCTGCTGCTGTTGCAGCTATGGCGGCGGATGGCGGAAACCGCGCCACAGGCCGGGCCGGACGCGACGATCCCGCGGCTGATCATGATCGGCGCACGCGGCTGGGAGAACGAGAACGTCATCGACATACTGGAACGCGCGGTCTGGCTGCGCGGTGTGGTGGAAGAGCGCAACCGCCTGGCCGATGCAGAGATGCGGGCGGTGCTGTCCGGAGCCAGGGCGCTGCTGCTGCCCTCCTTCGCCGAAGGATACGGCCTGCCGGTCGCCGAAGCGCTGGCGCTGGGCGTGCCGGTCCTGTGCAGCGATCTGCCGGCGCTGCGGGAAGTGGGGCGCGCCGTGCCGGAATATCTCGATCCGCTGGACGGGCCGGCCTGGCTCGCCGCCATCCGCGATTACGCCGATCCAGCCTCCCCGCGCCGGCTCGCGCAACTGGCCCGGCTGGCAGGCTGGCGGGCGCCGGACTGGACCAACCATATCACCGCGGTCCTCGATCTGATCCGCAGCCTCGATCACGGCATCGCCGGGCAGGCCGGAGCCTCCGTCATGGCACGCAGCCCGCCCGCCATGCCGGGCTGAGCGGCCCGGCCCGTTCCGGGGGGGCGCGGCCGCGCGGGATCACCGGCCGGCCGGCATGCCGGCGGGGCCCCGGAGACCATCAGCTCCGCCATCGCGCGTTGGCCCGACCAGAGCGGGCGCCCGGCCTCGATCCGGCCGAGCGCACCCGCGACCAGCAGCGCCGTGCCGGACTCGGTGAAGAAATCCCCCCGCAACAGGCTGTGATGGGACAGCACCTTGCGGAAGGCCGCGAACAGCTCCGGATCGGGCGGGCGCGGGGCACGCCAGAAATCTTCGAGACCGCCCTGGCAGGTGAGCCCGGCAAGGTCATAGACCGCCCGGCCGAGGGTGATCACCGGTACCGACAGCGCCAAGGCATGGGTGCCGCTGGTGCTGTTGATCGTCACCATGCCGCTTGCGCCGTTCAGCACCGCCTGCAGCGCGCCGTCCTCCAGATACACGACACGGTCGCCGACACCGAACTGCAGCGCCGTCTCGCTCACCAGCCGGCGCCAGTTGGTCAGACCGTTGTCGAGCGGATGCTCCTTCACCACCAGCGTGGTGTCGCGCGGGGCGTGGCGGGCGAAGGAGCTCACCACCCGCAGGATCGCCGGCGCCATGCCGCCGAAGGGTGAGTGCTGGCGCACCTGCGAATCCGAATCGAGCTGCAGCGGCAGCACGAAGAACGCGCCCAGCGCGCCGATCACCCGCGCCGCGGCCCGGGCCCGGGCCTGCGCCGCCGCCCGGCCCAGCGCGCGGCCGGTCCAGCCGACATATTCGTGCAACGGATGCCAGGGCCGGTGGGTCCGGTACCGCGGAAAGGCCCAGGCGGTCGCGAGATAGGCCAGGCTGTAGCGAAAATTGATCCGCGCCCGCTCGGCGAAGCTCGCCACGGCGACCGGGCGCTCCTCGACCGGCGGCAGCCGCGCCGCCTCGGCCAGAAACCAGGCGGGATCGCGCGGCAGCGGCGAATGCCCGTTCACCCCGCCCTGCTCCAGCGTCACCCAGCCGGGACGGAGATACCCCTCCTCGAACACATGCACGCAGACCCCGCGCTCACGCGCGATCGCGATGGCGACGCGATGGAGCGGGCGGCAATCGCCGAACAGCACGATATCGGTGATGGCGCGCACGGCGAGCAGCCGGGACAGGAAGCCCGGCCAGTCGGCAGCACGGCCGCGATAGGCGATGGCACCGGGATGGCGCCAGAACAGCGCATCGCCGCCATGGAAATTGACCCGGTGCACCCCGTGGCCGCGCGCCGCCAGGGCCGCGCCGAGCTTTTCGAAGAAGGGGCCCGCCAGGCCCTGCAGAAACAGGAAGTTGCGATCCCCCGCATCGGCGGTCGCCGGCGCCGATGCCCGCTGCCGTGCCAGCACCGGCTGCGCCCGCTGGCTCATGCGTCCAGTCGGGGAAGCATCTCGCTCCCCCGCCAGATGGGCAAACGACGAACGAGCAACACGCGGGCCGGCCACATGGGGGCGGGCCAAATGGGGGCCGGCCTGTGGGAGTTTTTTCCTGCCATGCTCTGGGCCTCTTGCCCGAGATCATCCAAAAACATGGATAAACCTCATTTTGTGAGAAAACGTTACTGACAGGAGAGTGTTGTCCGTCAAGCGAGTTTATATCCACCTTAGACAATCAGGACGTGTGTTGCCAATGGATATAGACCATACTGCGTGTTAATTAGGGGACCATGCCCGCGGCAAGTAGCGCCGCCGGACACAGGCTAGCGTCTGTCGGCGCTGGTTTCGCGCCGTGAGAAGGAGAAGAGGGTCGATGAACCTGGTCTGGCGGACCGAATCCCTGCAGCCCGGAGCGAGCGATCGCCCCCGGCTCGCCATCGTCAGCACCTATGACGAGCTCTGCGGCATCGCCGGCTACACCCGCGCGCTCGAACGCCAGCTGCAGCCGCTGTTCGAGGTCAGCGTGCTGGAACTCGATCAATATTATCTGCGCAGCCCCCACGCCGCCGTGCAGAAGCTCGCCGACCGGCATATCCGCGAGCTCGCGCAGCGCCTGCGGGCGTTCGATTTCGTCAACATCCAGCTGGAATACGGCACGCTCGGGCGCACGCCGCAGCAGATCCTGCGCCGCTTCCGCCTGCTCGCCCGCGCCGCGCCGGCGCTCTCGGTCACCTTCCACACCGTGCTGCCGGCCGACCGGCTCGACCTCGCCGAGGTGATGGGCCAGGCGGGGAGGCTGAAGCTCGCCGCCGCCGGGCAATCGATCGGCAGCTGGTACCGGCGCACGCTGCTGACCCGGGGGCTGCTCGGGGTACTGAGGCGCCTCCAGCGCGTCAAGCCGGTCTGCATCATCACCCACACGAGGCGCGACGCCCGGCTGCTGGCCGATGTCTACCGGCTGCGCGAGGTGCGGCATCATCCGCTGGCCTTCGTCACCCCCGCGATGCGCGCCGAGATCGAGGCCGCCCCGACCCGCGACCGCTTCCCGCTGCTGGCCACCCTGCCCCCCGGCACCAAACTGATCGGCAGCTTCGGCTTCCTGAGCGAGTACAAGGGCTTCGAGACGGTGATCCGGGCGCTGCGGCATCTGCCCGAGGATCACCATCTGCTGATCTTCGGCGGCGTGCATCCGCAGACCATCAAGCCGCGCGCGCCGATCGATCCCTATCTGCTCAAACTGCTGGACGAGACCAACATCGACCGCACCGTGTTCGACGATCTCGCCGCCCGCGCCGCCGACGGGATGCAGGTCTCGGTCGCGATCGATGCCGCCTCGCGCGATCTGCTCTCGGCCCATCCGCAGAGCCTGCTCGGGCGGGTGCATTTCATGGGGGCGCTGTCGGACAGCGATTTCCTGGCCGCCATGACGCTGTGCGACTGCGTCGTGCTGGCCTATCTCGAAGTCGGCCAGAGCGCGTCGGGGCCGATCAGCATGGCGCTCGAGATGGGGCGGCGGGTGATCGCCTCGCGCACCAACACCTTCCTGCAATACGCGAAATATCATCCCGGCCAGATCGAGTTCTTCGACATCGGCAACCATGTCGAACTCGCCGGGCGGCTGCGGGCCGCCGCCCCGGCCGATTGCGCGCAGCGGGTGCTGGACTACAACGCCGCGACCAACGCCGCCCTGTACCTGGAAGCCAATTCCCGCTGGGACGGCCGCTCGCCGCCCGCCCGGCCGGCGGCGGCGCCCGCCCGCGCCGCCATGGCGTCCGGATCGTGAGCACGCCCCGTGCCACCGCCCGGGCCGTACTGGGCGCCGCCGTGCTGGCTGCCGCCCTCGCCGGCTGCACCGCGCTGCCCGATGAAGGCCCCTCGGCCGGCATGATCGCCGAGCAGGCCCGCCCCGACAGCGCGCACCCCACCACCGGCTTCGTGCTGGTCGATCTCGATGCCGCCGCGGCCGGGCGGCTGGCAGCGCTCGCCGGTTCTGCGGAACGTACCGGTCCTGCTGTCGGCCGCCGATGTCTGTGGCCGCCGGGAGAATGCCAGGGACGGAGCCGCGGCGCCGTCGCGAGCAGCAGCGCGGCGACCGCGACAAGCGTGGCGACCGCGAACCAGATCAGCTTGATTCGCAGCA
>DAICZL010000476.1 GCA_027311165.1 bacterium | reverse complement strand
GAGGCCCCGGCGGCAGAGGCCCCGGCGGCAGAGGCCCCGGCGGCAGAGGGTTGCGCGCCGATCGCCATGGCTCGGGCGGCCGGTCCGGCGGGCAGGCCAGCCGGCAGCATCCCGCCCAGCCGCTCGGCCGCCCCGGTCAGGGCCAGGCTGGCGGTCCCGGACGATGCGTCCCCCGTTGGCAGGGCCGCTGTCGGGACGGTGCCTGGTGGGGGGCTCGCCGCTGCGGCCGGGTGACCCGCCGCGGCGTCTTCCTGGCGGCGCAGCATCTCGGCGAACACCGGCCCGGCGATGCCGAGACCGCCCTGGCTCGCGATGTGCTTGGCCATCTCGTCGATCAGCATCGGCTTCCAGGAGTCCTCGCCATCGCCGCCGCCGAAGCCGCTATGGGCGGTATCGACGGTGTCGAACATCGGCTTGAGCATTTCGCCCAGCGCCATGGCCTCGAACTCCCGCGCAGCCTTCCAGGCGCGGGCGACCTGGGCCGGCGCCAGCGTGGTCACCGGCGCCGCTGCGGGAGCCAGTCTCATCGCACCACCCGCTTCATCGCGCCACCCGCCTCATCGCACCACCAGATCGGCCTGCAGTGCTCCGGCCGCCTTGATCGATTGCAGGATGCTGATCATGTCGCGCGGACCGACGCCGAGCGCATTCAGGCTGGCGACGAGCTCGCGCAGCGTGGCGCCGGCCGGCAGGATGCCGAGCTTCTTGTCGTTCTGGTCGTCCACCTGGACATTGGTGCGCGGCACCACCGTGGTGCGGCCATTGGACAGCGGGCCGGGCTGGCTCACCTGCGGAGTCTCGGTCACACGGATGGTCAGGTTGCCCTGGGCGATCGCGACGGTGCTGATGCGCACATCGGCGCCCATCACGATGGTGCCGCTCGATTCCTCGATCACCACCACCGCGGCGGTGTCGGGTTCGACCCGCAATTCCTCGATGCGGGCGAGCGTCGCGATCACGTCGCGTCCCGACAGGTCGAGCGCGACCGTGCGCGGGTCGATAGCACGCGCCGGCGCGCCGCCGACCGCGCGGTTGATGACATCGGCCATCCGCCGCGCGGTGGTCAGGTCCGGGTTGCGCAGGCCGAGCCGCAGCCCGGCCTTGCTGTCGAGCGCGAAGGCGACCTCGCGCTCGACCGTCGCGCCATTGGCGATGCGCGCCGAGGTGGGGATGTTGCGGGTCACCGACTGGGCCGCGCCCTTGGCCGAGATCGCCCCGGTGGTGAGCGCGCCCTGGGCGACGCCATAGACCTCTCCATCGGCGCCGAGCAGCGGCGTGACCAGCAGCGTGCCCCCGGCGAGGTCGGTCGCATCGCCGAGCGCCGAGACGGCGATGTCGATCCGCCCGCCGGTGCGCGCGAAGGCCGGCAGATCGGCGGTGACCATCACCGCGTCCACGTTCTTGGTCTTCAGAGTCGCGGCCTGGTCGCGGGTGTTGACGCCGAGGCGTTCCAGCATGCCCATCAGCGACTGGCGGGTGAACACCGCGTTGTCCAGCTTGTCGCCGGTGCCGTTCAGCCCGACCACCAGGCCGTAGCCGACCAGCTGGTTCGACCGCACGCCCTCGACATCGGCGATGTCCTTGATCCGCACCTCGTTGGCGCCGGCACCATCGGGCGCCAGCGCCAGCAGGACGGCGGCCAGCAGGGCCAGGGACAAGGATGCACCGCGCCGGCGGCAGGGACGTGCGAGGGTCATGCGCGGGCCTTTCCGGGTAGCAGGGTCGAAAGGTTTTGCCGGCAAGCTCGGGTCATGCACGACTCTCGGAAACCAGGCTCCATGGCATCCAGCTTGCGCCCTTCTGTGGCCGACCGGCCCGTCGGCACCAACCAGCCGGGCCGGACCTGCGGGCCGAACCCGATCAGCAAGCCCCATGCCAGGGGTGAAGGCGATGCCGGGCGCAGCCCGAACCTGCCCCGGGGCAAGTCTGCGCCCCGGTTCGGCCCGGCAGATGCTGCCGGGCGGCAGCGTTGGACCGTGCTCCGCCGGAAAGTGCCCGAAGCCCGGGTGCCGGACGGGATCGCAGCCAGCGGCATCGGCAATGCCCGCACCTCGGCTGCTGGCATGGCCAGTCCTGGCATCGCCAGTGCTGGTATCGCCAGTGCTGGCATCGCCAGTGCTGGCATCGCCGCCTGGTCGCGGGGGTCCCGGCCGGGCCGGTCCCACGGGTGCGTCCGCGCCAAAGGGACCAACCGAGGAACCACCTGCCGCGCAGCCTCACCGGGAGCGTGCGGCCGATGAGCACGGTCCATGGTGTGGGCTGACCGCCGCCATTGCCGCCGCCGCGTTCCGCCGCCAGCGCCGGAGCGAGCGGCTTCGTGCTGCCCACGGCGGAAGCGCCTGGCGGGCCGGCCGCCACGGCGGCATTGGCTGCGCCGATGGCGCTGGCCGGCATGCTTGCCCTGCAGGAAGCCGAGGGCAGCGCCGTCGGTGATCGTGCGGCGCGCCGCCACGGCCAGGCGCTGCTGTCCAGGCTCACCCGGCTGCAGCGCGCGCTGCTGGCCGGCCCGGCCGATCCCGGCCTGCTCGATGAACTGGCCCGGCTGGTCGAAGCCCAGCCCCCGGCGGCCGATCCGGCGCTGGCCGGGGTGCTGCGGGCGATCGCCGTGCGCGTCCGGGTGGAACTGGCCCGGCTGGGACGCTGAGCGGCCCGCCGAAAACAGTTTCGTGTCAGGAGTTTGAAGCTTTGCCGCGCCCCTTGGCGCGATCCGATTGCGCGGCTATAACCCGCGCCGGGCACGCTGGGACGGTGCGAAACTTCGCGGCATTCGGCGCTCGTTGTTCGGGGTGGAAAGCGTTGCTTGGGTGCATCGACCTGGCAGGCGATAGCCTCGGATTGCGACCGCAGGAGAATGCGTCGGATCGGGGGGTAGGCCCGGGCTGGAGCGGTCGGATCGGGATGCGACCGATCAGGACATATCGGCCCGCGACGTAACGGCTCGGGATGCGTCAGCCCGGGGGCAAGACAAGCAGGACCAACGCGCATGATGGTGACGCTGCCGCAGGACTATCGCCCTTCCGAGGCGGAAGATTTCATGAACCCCATGCAGGTGGAGTATTTCCGCCAGAAACTGTTACGTTGGCGGTCGGATCTGCTGCGCGAGGCCGATGGCACCCTGGCCAGCCTGTCCGAGGGCGGCATTCATGAGGCCGACATCACCGATCGCGCCAGTGTCGAGACCGATCGGGCGCTGGAACTGCGCACCCGCGACCGGGCGCGCAAGCTGATCGCCAAGATCGACCAGGCGCTGGGCCGGATCGAGGGCGGCACCTACGGTTTCTGCGAAGAGACCGGCGAGCCGATCGGCTTGAAGCGGCTGGAAGCCCGCCCGATCGCGACCCTGTCGATCGAGGCGCAGGAACGCCACGAACGGATGGAGCGCGTCTACCGCGACGATTGAGCGCCGGTGCGGGCCGTCGCGGCCTGGCCGGAACCGCCGCCGGGACGTCAGGCCGATGACATCGCGTGATGTCATCGGGATCAAGCGGGTTCGCATCGACTGAAACCGTGGCGGGCCGGGGCGTGGCGAGCGGTGTGCCTCATCGCCCGCTCGCTCCCTCCCGCGCCTTCACCCTCCATTCCCGGGGAGAGGGATAGGCGTCCCCATCGGAAGGGTTCCAGGGGCGAGCCTTGGCGGGTGCCTAGAGTCTGTCAGGTTTGCATAGAAGCGTATCCGGCGTGGCGAAGGTATGCGGCGCATTCTTCGGCGCTGAATGCGGCGAGCAGGTCGCCGATCTTTCGCCAGGTTGCCTCGATGGATCGTTCGTCGGCCTTGCGCAGCA
>DAICZL010000036.1 GCA_027311165.1 bacterium | reverse complement strand
GTTTTTGATGGATCGGCGCCTCTGGGCTGGCGCCCCTGGGGCGGTTCCCCTCGGTGTGCGGCCGCGCGCCGGCTTCGCGCACCCCGACGATCATCCTGCGCCCCTTGATCGGACTCCCCGTTCCGTCCGAGTCTCCGGTCGTCCGGACCAGGCCTGCAGGCCGGGGGTTTCCGGTGGCGGCCGATCGGGGGGATGGATGTCGCGCACCACGCCGAACACCGAGGCTGATCTGCCCGGCCGGTCCCTCCTCGGGCGCCGCGCCGCGCTCCGCCTGCTGGCCGCCGGCCTGGCGGCCACCGCTTCACCTTCCGCCGGAACGGCGACGGCTTCGCCGACCCTCCTGGCCGCGACCCCGATCGCGCGGCTCGATCTGGCGTGGTGGCGGGCGCGGCACGCGGCGGTGCTGGCCAGACTGCGCCAGGGCCATGTGGACCTGATCTTTCTGGGCGATTCCATCACCCAGAACTGGGAGCGCGCCGGACCACCCGACTATCTGGACTACCGCCCGGTCTGGGACCGCTTCTATGGCGGCCGCAACGCGGTCAATCTGGGGTTCGTGGGCGACACCACCGCCAATCTGTTGTGGCGGATGCAGAATGGCGAGCTGGATGCCATCACCCCGCGCGCCGCGGTGGTGCTGATCGGGGCCAACAATCTCGGCCGCGTGCACTGGTCCGCCGCCGACACTCTGGCCGGTATCGCGGCGGTGCTGCAGACCATGCGCCAGCGCTTGCCGGCGACGCGGGTGCTGTTGCTGGGCGTGCTGCCCAGCGATCGCTCGGCCTGGGTGGATGAGACCACCGCCGCGATCAATGCCGGCCTTGCCGCGCGCTACGGCCAGGGTGATCAGCCGGTCTATCTGGATGTGAGCCCGGTATTCCTGCGGCAGGGGCGTCTCGACCACGGCCTGTTCTACGATCCGCGGATGACGCCGCCGCGGCCGGCCCTGCACCCGACCGCCGAGGGCATGGCGCGGATGGCGGCGATGATGGAGCCGCGGCTGGCGGCTCTGCTTGGGGACCGGCCGCGCGTCTGAGGGGGACGGCCCGGGCTTCGCGCCGCTGTTGCCATCGGTGGGCTCCCGCCGGGGCCCTGGCCGCGGACCGGCTGCGCCGGGAGCCGCTTGTCCCGGGCATGGCGGCGGGCTCAGCCGGCTTCGAAGGACATCAGCACCTCGATGAACCGGTCGAGCCCGATCGTGAAATCCGACTGCATGCCCTGGGCCGGATCGTCGGCCTTGCCGTGCAGGGAGACATAGCTCCCGTCCTTGTGGGCCAGCAGGTCCCAGAAGAAATCGTCCTTCATGTATTCGCTGGTCAAGGCGAGCAGCGCGACGCCGCGCGGCGCGAAGGCCAGATTGGTCAGCGCCGCCCCCAGATTGCCGACCACGCGGCGGGCGCAGGAGAAAGCGACCACCTGCTCGAAGAAGCTCATTTCCTCGGGATGGACGACCTCATAGCCGAGCTGGACCAGCACCTCGATCAGCTCGCTCTCGTTGCGCAGCAGGCGCCGTCCGGTGCGGTTGCGCGAGACATAGAGCTTTTCCGGCCGCTTCTGCCCGGCGCCCCAGTGCTTCAGCCATTCGGCGATCTGCTCCAGCACCCGGACGACGCGCGGGGCCTTGACCCAGGGCTGCACCGTCAGCGGCGCGGGGTAGATCAGCCGGTCCACCCGCATCGGCTCGTCGGGCAGGGCCAGGATGTGGCCTTCCGGGATGCCGAACAGCGACAGCGAATCGGCATAGACCTTGGCCATCGGCGCCGGCGCCTGGCCGACGATGAAGGTGCAGGACGAGAGATTGCGCAGTTCCGCCACCAGCGCGACCCGGGGCAGGGATTCCACCAGCCAGTGGCCGTAATTGTCGTCCCAGGTCTGCTTCAGCAGCACGCATTCCCCGTCCCGCAGCTGCCGGCGCGGGGCGATGTCGCGTTCGGGCACCAGCATCCGGCTGTCGCCGATGCGGTAGAGCGAATGGATCCGTCCGGCGCTGTTGATCAGGCTTTCGCCGATCAGCCTGCCGTTCTGGGTGACCACCAGGCCGCGGCCCAGCACGGTCGCGTCCTGCAGGAAGCCGACCCGCGCCGCCGGCGGTTCGACCAGCGGGCGGCGCAGCTCGGGCTCGATCATCGCGGCGAGGCTGGGCGGCTGGTCGACGATGCGGATCGGGCCGCGGCGATAGGCCCCGCCATTGTCCAGCCGGGTCACCTCGACCTCGGCCTGTTCCAGCGGGAAGCTGCGCAGCAGCGGAATGCCTTTCATCTCGCGCTTGCGGATCAGGCAGGTCCGGGCGGCGAAGCTGACCTGCTGGGCGGCATTGGCCAGATAATGGGCGAACGGGTCGGCCGCCGGGGCGGGATCGGGGCCGCGGACCAGGCCGGGCAGCAGCCCGGTCAGGTAGTCGAAGGCCGATGGCTGGCCCGCCGCGCCGTAGGTCCTGGCCATCGTGCCGAAACTGGTGTGCAGGTCCTCGACGATATACAGCCCCCCCGGGGCCAGGGCCGGGAACAGGAATTTCAGCGTCGCGATCTGGTCCGCCCAGCGATGCGAGCCGTCGTCGATCCCCACGTCCGGCAGGCCGGCGCGGATCAGCCGCAGCAGCAGTTCGGGATCGTCCTGGCGACCGATCTCGATGCGGATCCGCCCGCGCGCGAGGCTGCGCGCGGCCTCGTCCTGGAACACCCCGATGATGGTCGCCTCGGGGAAGAACTCCTCCCACATGCCGAGTGCGGCGCGATCAGCCTCGCCGAACTCGATCAGGGTGATCTTGCGGCCTGCCATCGGGCGGAGCTGCGTTTCATAGAGGGAGAGATAGTCGTGGGTCAGCGAGGATTTGTCGCTGCCATGACGTCTGCCGAGATCGTCGAGGGTCATCCGATGGTCCGCAATTTCCGCGATCTTGGCTGATCCGGCGGGTTGGCACAGCGCCGCTTGGCCGTTCAGATGGCATGAACCATCAGAATTGAGAAGGAGGAGCTGATCCGCCACCCCCCCGCCGCGGCAGCGCCACGAGGGCGGGCTTCGACCTCGGGCCGATGCCGTGGCAAAATGGTGGCCTCCGCCCTTCCAGCCTGGACGGGCGCCGCTGCCGGGAACCCGCTCATGCGCCGCCTTCTGCTGCCCGCCTTCTGCCTGCTCGCCGCCGCCGCGCCGGCGGGGACGCTGGTGGTCGATCACGCCTTTGCCCGCGCCGCGCTGGCCGGACGGACCGGCGTGGTCTATCTGGAGGTGACCGATCATGGCGCGCCGGACCGGCTGAAGGGCGCGAGCAGCGAGATCGCCGAGGCGGTCGAGCTGCACGAGAGCGTCTCCGAGGGCGGCGTGGCGCGGATGCGCCCGGTCGCTTCCGCCGAGATCTCCCAGGGCCACCGGCTGGTGCTGGCGCCGGGGGGGATGCATCTGATGCTGATTGGCCTGAAGCGGGCATTACGGCCGGGGGATCATTTCGATATTATCTTGGACTTCGCGCATGCGGGCGCGCTCCCGGTGAGCGTGGAGGTGCTGAAGGCCGGCGCGCTGCCGCCCGGGGCGCAGCCGGGGATGGGCGAGATGCCCGGGATGAAGATGACGCCCTGAGCGGAGCCTGATGCCCCCGGCTTGGGCAATTGCCCAAGCGCTGGCCCGGGCGCGGCGCTCCCGGTGGCCGCCCGGGGCCGAAGCTGGGTCTGGCACGACAGTTGCTGACAACCTCCATCGCGATTGGTAGCGTTTACACGCCTGCATCGCACCGATCACGCTGTCGTAAGGATGGCGCCGTCCTTCAGACCGGGAGAAGCCCATGAAGATCAATCGTCGCGGCCTGATCAGGGCCGGAGCCGCCGCCGGCGTGGTGGCGCTGCCGTTCCTGTCGCGCAAGGCGGGGGCGGCGGAGCCGATCAAGGTGGGCAGCCTGCTCGACCTGTCGGGGCCGATCGGCACCTCCGGCCAGCCGATGTATTATGCCGCGCAGATCGCGGTGGCCGAGATCAACGCCGCCGGCGGGCTGCTCGGCCGGCCGCTCGAGCTGGTGCATTACGACACCCAGTCCACCATCCAGATGTATTCCCAGTATGCCCAGCAGCTGGCCCTGAAGGACCGGGTTTCTGTGGTCCAGGGCGGCATCACCTCGGCCTCGCGCGAGGCGATCCGGCCGGTATTCGACCGCAACAAGCTGCTGTATTTCTACAACGTGCTGTACGAGGGGGGCGTGTGCGACCGCAACACCTTCTGCACCGGCACCACCCCGGCGCAGACGGTGAACAAGCTGGTGCCGTATGCGCTGAAGAACTGGGGCAAGAAGGCCTATATCGTCGCCGCCGACTACAATTACGGCCAGATCACCGCCAAGTGGATGACCAAATACACCCGCGATGGCGGCGGGGAGGTGCTGGCGACCGAGTTCTTCCCCCTGGACGTGACCAACTTTTCCGCCACGATCAGCAAGATCCAGGAAGCCAAGCCCGACGTGGTGTTCTCCGCCCTGGTCGGCACCAACCACACCGCGTTCTACCGCCAGTGGGCGGCGGCGGGGATGAAATCCAAGATCCCGATCGCCTCCACCACCTTCGGCCTGGTCAACGAGCTGGCGACGATCGATGCCGCCGAGAGCGACGGGATCGTGACCGCCTATGGCTATTATGAGGAGCTGACCACCCCGGCCAGCGTGAAATTCGTCAAATCCATCCGCGACAAGTTCGGCGCCGACGTGCCCTATATCGGCGAGCTCGCGGCCACCAACTACGAGGGCTATCTGTTCTGGGCCGATGCGGTGCGCAAGGCCGGCTCGCTCGACCGGATGAAGGTCATCGAGGCGCTGGAAACCGGCATTTCCGTCGAGGGCCCGACCGGCAGGACGACGATCGACCCGCCGACGCATCACACCATCCGCAATGCCTTCCTGGGCAAGGCGGTGAACAAGAAGTGGCAGGTGCTGGAGAGCTTCGCCGACCAGGCGCCGTCCGACACCGCGGCCGTTTGCGACCTGAAGAAGGAGCCCAATACCAACAAGCAGTTCATCATCGACATCAAGACCTGAGCGGCGCCGGAGCGCGGCGGTGGACGTGATCGGGCTGGTGGCGTTCGATGTGCTGAACAGCATCGCCGCGCTGGTGCTGCTGAGCCTCGGGCTCGGGGTGATCTACGGGCTGATGCGGGTGATCAACCTCGCCCATGGCGAGTTCCTGATGCTGGGCGCCTACGCCACCGCGCTCGCCACCAACCAGGGGGTCAATCTCTGGGTGTCGATGCTGGTGGTGGCGCCGGCCTTCGTCGGGCTGGTGGGGCTGGCGGTGGAGCGGGGGTTCATCCGCTTCCTCTACGGGCGGATGATCGACACGATGCTGGCGACCTGGGGACTGAGCCTGTTCATCGTGGGGTTCATCACCACGGTGTTCGGCACCACGGTCAAGGGCGTGGCCGCGCCGCTCGGGGAATTCAGCATCGGCCAGTACCGCCAGAGCGCCTACAGCCTGTTCGTGATCGTCATGGCGGTGGTGCTGGTGGCCGGCGTCTGGCTGGTGCTGCGCTACACGAAGTTCGGGCTGATCGTGCGGGCGACGATGCAGAACCCGGCGATGGCCGCCGCACTCGGGGTCTCGCCGGCGCGCATCTACATGATCACCTTCGGTCTGGGCGCGGCGCTGACCGGACTGGCCGGGGGAGTGCTGGCGCCGATCTCGGGGGTCTCGCCCACGATGGGATCGGCCTATGTCGCCAAGGCGTTCATCACCGTCATCGGCGGCGGCGCGGCGATCGTGACCGGCACCGGCATCGCCTCCGTGCTGTTCGGCACGATCAACCAGGTGGCGGCCTATGAGACCACGCCGGTCTTCGGCGAGGTGGCGCTGCTGGTGTCCGCGATCATCATGATCCGGCTGCTGCCGCAGGGGATCACCGGGCGGTTCTTCCGGAGGAGCCTGTGACGCCGGACCGCGCGGCGTCCGCCCCCGCGGATGCGGGTCCGGGCAGCGCCGCCCCCTGGTGGGTCCCGCTCGGCCTCGGGGACCGTGCCCTGGGGGTGTCCGGCTTCCTTGCCATGATCGCTGCCGGCCTGCTGCTGATGTTCGGCCTGCCGATGGTGGTGGAACTGTTCGGCCTGGTGCAGGCGACGGTGTTCCTGGTGATGGCGATCCTGGCGCTGAGCCAGGGCTTCATCTGGGGCTATGGCGGCATCATGTCCTTCGGCCAGTCGGCGTTCTTCGGCCTGGGCGGCTACACCTACGCGGTGGCGGTGCTGAACCTGGGCGACAGTTCCGTCCCCGCCCTGCTCGCGATCCTGGTGCCGGCCGGCTTCGCCGCGCTGCTGGGCTATTTCATGTTCTACGGCCGGATCAGCGATGCCTATGTCGGCGTGATCACCCTGACGGTGACGGTGATCCTGTTCAACGTGATGAACTCCACCGCCGGTGACATCTATCATATCGGTGCCGCGCAGCTGGGCGGGTTCAACGGCATGCCCTCGGTGCCGCCGCTGAACTGGCCGGGCGATCCGTCCAACGCGCTGGACCCGGAGGCGCTGTGGTATGTGACGGCGGGCCTGCTGATCGTGGTGTATGCGCTGCTCCGCGCGATCCTCGCCAGCCGGTTCGGCCGCGTGGTGGTGGCGATCCGCGAGAACGAGACCCGCGCGACGCTGCTCGGCTACGATCCGCGGCTGTACAAGCTGATCGTGTTCGCGATCGGCGGCGCGATCGCGGGGCTTGCCGGCTGCCTGTTCACCAACTGGGGCGGCTTCATCAGCCCGACCGTGTTCGGCCTGGCGCAATCGGCGCAGATCATCATCTTCGTGCTGCTGGGCGGGTTGGGCACGCTGCTCGGCCCGATCCTGGGGGCGGTCGCGATCCAGTACCTGATCTCGATCATCGGCTCGCAGCAGACACTGAACGCCAATCTGCTGCTGGGGGTGATCCTGGTGGGCTTCGTGCTGCTGGTGCCCCAGGGCGTGGTGCCGGCGGTCCGGTCATTGCTGCGGGTTGGCCGGTGACCGGCGCGCCGCTCTTGCAGGCCGAGGGGCTGACCATGCGCTTCGGCGGCGTCACCGCCGTGGACGCGGTGGATCTGTCGCTGGGCGAGGTGGAGCTGCGCTGCCTGATCGGCCCCAACGGCGCCGGCAAGAGCACGTTCTTCAAGATGCTGACCGGGCAGTTGCAGCCCAGCGCCGGGCGCATCCTGTTCCGCGGCCGCGACATCACCGGCGCCAGGACGCACGAGATCGCCCGGCTGGGGGTCGGCATCAAGACGCAGGTGCCCAACGTGTTCAACGGGCTGAGCGTGGCCGAGAACGTCTTCGTCGCGGCCGCCCGCACCAATTCCGCGGCCACCGCGCGACGCAAGGCGGCGCAGGCGCTGGAGCGGGTGGGCATGGGCGCGCTGGCCGGCCGCATCGTGGGTCAGCTCGCGCACGGCCAGCGGCAATGGGTGGAGATCGCGGCCGTGCTGGCGCAGGATCCTGATCTGATCCTGCTCGACGAGCCGGCGGCCGGCATGACCCATGAGGAGGTCGTGCGGACCTCGGAACTGATCCGCGAGATCAACCAGGTTCATGCCCTGATCGTGGTGGAGCACGACATGCAGTTCATCCGCATGATCGCCAGGACGGTGACGGTGTTCAACCAGGGCCGGATCCTGATCGAGGACGATGTGGACCGTGTGCTGTCCAGCCAGGCGGTGCGCGATGTCTACCTGGGCAAGCAGGCCGCGTGATGCTGCAGGTCTCCGGCCTGAAATCCGGCTATGGGCGCATCCCCGTGCTTTTCGGTGTCGATCTCGCGGTGGCCGAGGGCGCGCTGGTCGGCATCCTGGGCCATAACGGCATGGGCAAATCGACGCTGCTGAAGGCGCTTATGGGGATGCTGCCGGCCGAGGCCGGTACGGTGGTGCTGGAGGGCCGGGAGATCACCAGGCTCGCGCCCTTCGCGCGTGCGCGTGCCGGGATCGGCTATGTGCCGCAGGGTCGCGAGATCTTTCCCGCCCTGTCGGTGCGCGAGAATCTGCGCATGGGCTGCCTGCTGTCGCGGCGCCCGGAAGCCGCCACGATCGAGGACGTGCTGACCTCGTTTCCCCGCCTGACCCGGCTGCTCGACCGGCCGGGCGGAGCGCTGTCGGGGGGCGAACAGCAGCTGCTCGCACTGGCGCGCTGCCTGTGCGGCGGACCCCGCCTGATCCTGCTCGACGAACCGACCGAGGGCATCCAGCCCAGCATCATCGACGAAATCATCGAGACGCTTCAGGGCTTGCGCGAGGCCAGGCATTTGACGATCATCCTGGTCGAGCAGAACCTGAAATTCATCGCTGCACTGTCGCAGCGCGTGCTGATCATCCAGAAGGGCGTCATCACCCGCGAGGTGAGCCCGCAGGCGATCCAGGATCCGGCACTGGTGGCCGAGTTCGTAGGTATGGCGGCCTAGTGGCAGAAATCAGTCTGACCGGACCACGTGATCGGATTGGTCATCCTCTGTCCGGCATCCTCTGTCGGGCATCCTCTGTCGGGCGGTCCGATGCCCCCGGCCCATGGCCGGCATCGGTCAGGCCGATCGGCCCGATCGCGGCCTTCCTGCGCCGGGCATGAGGATGTTTCGCCATGATCACCATCACCGCGCAGCTGCGCGCCCGCCGCGGCCACGAAGCCACGATGCGCCAGGCGCTGGCGGACGTCGCGGCACATGCCGCTGCCAGCGAGCCGGCCACGATCGGCTTCTTCGTCAGCCAGAACCAGGATGATCCGACACCGTTCACCACCGATGAACGCTTCCTCGATACCGCTGCGATGGACACGCATGACGGGTCGGAGGCGCTCGCGTGCTGCTCCGTGACCATCCGACCGATCCTCGATGGCGATGTCGTGCTGGTGACCGGCGAGGACGTCTCGGCCAGGCCAGCCTGACCCGCCCGCAATCCCAGGAGAGCCCCAATGACCATCAAGCGCCCGACGCTCGAGCAGCTGCAGGACATCGCGATCGATCTCGGCATGGATCTGTCGCCGGAACGGGCCGCAGAGTTCCTGATGCAGCTGGAACCTTCCTTCGCCTCCTACGACGTGGTGGAGGCGCTGCCGGACGAGAAGCCGGTGGTGAAATACCCGCGCACGCCGGGCTATCAGCCGGGGGCGGATGAAAATCCCTACAATGCCTGGTACGTGAAATCGACGATCCACGGCGCGCCCGAGGGCAAGCTGAAGGGCAAGACCGTCGCGGTGAAGGACAATGTCTGCGTCGCCGGCGTGCCGATGATGAACGGCGCCTCCACCCTGGAAGGCTATGTGCCCGATATCGACGCGACCATCGTGACCCGCATGCTGGACGCCGGGGCCACCATCCTCGGCAAGTCGCATTGCGAGTTCTTCTGCTTCTCCGGCGGCAGCCACACCGGGGCGCTGGGCGATGTGATCAACCCGCGCAAGCCGGGCTATTCCGCCGGCGGATCGTCCTCGGGCAGCGCCGCGCTGGTGGCCGCCGGCGAGGTGGACATGGCGATCGGCGGCGACCAGGGCGGATCGATCCGGATGCCCGCGTCTTATTGCGGCATCTACGGCATGAAACCCACCTGGAGCCTGGTGCCCTATACGGGGGTGATGCCGATCGAGAGCACGATCGATCACACCGGCCCGATGACCGCGAACGTCGCCGACAACGCCTTGCTGCTCGAGGTGCTGGCCGGCGAGGACGGGCTCGATCCGCGCCAGGCCAAGCCGGTGGTCGCAAACTACACCGAGGCGCTGGGCAAGGGCGTGGCGGGTCTCAAGATCGGCGTGGTGAAGGAGGGTTTCGGCTGGCCCGGTTCGGAACCCGATGTCGATGCCAAGGTGCGGGCAGCCGCAGCGCTGTTCGGCAAGCTCGGTGCGAGCGTGAGCGAGATCAGCATCCCGATGCACCGGATCGGCCGCGACATCTGGCTGCCGATCGCCGCCGAGGGCGCGCAGATGCAGATGATGGCCGGCAACGGCATGGGGTTCAACTGGAAGGGGTTCTACACCGTCAGCCTGCTGGATGCGCACAGCGCCTGGCGGGCACGGGCCAACGAACTCTCCGACAGCCTGAAGATCACCATGTTCCTGGGCGAGTATTTCATCCGTCACTATCGCGGCCGGTTCTACGCCAAGGCGCAGAATATCGCCCGCCGGCTGGTGGCCGCCTATGATACGGCACTGGCCAGTTACGATCTGCTGCTGATGCCGACGCTGCCGATGAAGGCGACGCCGCTGCCGCCGAGGGATGCATCGCTCGCGCTGTATCTGCAGCGCGCGTTCGAGATGCTGCCCAATACCTGCGCCTTCGACGTGACCGGGCATCCCGCGATGTCCATCCCCTGCGGCGACAGCGACGGGCTGCCGGTGGGGGCGATGCTGATCGGCAAGAAATTCGACGAGAGCATGATCTATCGCGCGGCGCACGCATTCGAGCAGGCCGGCGGGGCGAAGTGATGCGCGCCGCCCGGCGGGGCAGATAGGACGGGGGCTGCGCCGCTGCCGCCCTCGTCCTCCGCTCCGGCGCTGGGCACCCGTGCCGACGGGCGATCGGGACAGACCATGGAGCGGCCGCTCCCTGGAGCCCGCGGAGTGTGTCTGATCGGACCCGCCGCCTTGCGCTATCGGCGGATATGGTCGAGCGCGAGGCGCAGCGGCGTGCTGTCGAGCGTGATGAACCCGCCGAAGGGCGTGTCCATGTCCAGGATCACGTAGATCGCCGAGCCGATCGAGACGGCGCTGAGCGTGATCGTGACATAGACCAGCATGCTGCGCGGCGCGCTCAGGCCGAAGCTCAGGAACAGCACCAGCAGCCAGAACACCAGCACCAGAAAGAACGGGCGCGAGATCGACTCATGCGCCTCCTCGATCAGCTTCCAGCGCCGGTCGATGACCCGCTGGATGTTGCTGTGCAGATCGCTGGCGACGTTGCGCTGGATGGCGCTTTCGGGTGTCAGTTCGCGGGCCTGCGCCCCGATCCGTTCCAGGATGGCGCCCAGCGTCGGGCTTTCCATGCCATGCGTGTCATGCACGCGCGGATAGGCGTTGCCCGGCGGCGGGGGTTCGTCGGGCCAGGTGCTGGCGATCGCGCCGGCCACGTAGTCCTGCAGCTCGGCCTGCATCCCGGCAGTCTCTGGCCCGTAGGCGCGCAGCGTGCGGTCGAGTTCGATCAGGCTGATCGAGAAGCCGCGCACATCGTTGTCGGCGGCCTCGAACGAGCCTTTCACCGAATAGGTCAGCAGCCCGAGCACCAGCGAGGAAAACGTCGCCATCAGCGTGATGGCGAGCCGCACCGCCTCGGTGGTCTCCTGGCTGCGATGCGGCTGGGGCAGCAGGGCGCGCAGGAACATGCCGAGCAGGCTCGCGCCGAGGAACAGCAGGAACAGACCGATGGCGGTCAGTGCCTCCGTCATCGAAGCGGCTACAGGCCGGAGGCGTCGAGCAGCGAGGCACGCAGCCCCGCTTCGGAAAAATGTGCGGCGGCATAGGCGATCTGGCGGGAACAGGCGGCTTCCCAGGCGGCATCGTCGGTCAGCAGCCGGCAGACCGCCTCGGCGAAGCCCTCCGGATCGGCGCGGATCGCGACCACCTCGGCGATGCCGGGGCAGCCCTGCGCCCCCACTTCGGTGGTCACCAGCGGCACGCCTTCCGCCTGCGCCTCGACCACTTTCAGCTTCACCCCGGCGCCGAAGCGCAGCGGCACGATCGTCACGCGGGCGCGGGCGTAGCAGTCGCGCAGGGTCTCGTCGCTGACATTGGCGGCGATGCTGATCGGCCCGTCCGCCAGCGCGCGCACCCAGGCGGTGGGGTTCGATCCCACGATCGACAGGGTCGCCGCGGGCACGCGGGCCAGGATCAGCGGCAGGATCTCGGAGGTGAACCACACGGCCGCGTCCTCGTTGGGCGGATGGCCGAAGCCGCCGACGAACAGGATGGCGGCGCCCGGCTCGGCTTTGCGCGGGCTGGCGAAGCGGGTGAAGGCATAGGGCAGGACGGGGCGGGCGGTGATGCCGGGCTCCATCGCCAGCGCCGTTTCGGCCTCCTCGGCCGACGGGTACAGCACGACATCTGCCCGCCGCCACACCGCGCGCTCCAGCCGTTCCGCCTCGTCGGCCTCGCGCGCCAGATCGGCCTCGCCGATCGCCTCGGCCTGCCGGCGCAGCCGGGCGAAATGCAGGTCGTGGCCGTAATAGACCCGCCTGATGCGGGTATGCAGGCGCAGATCCGGCAGGAACCGCTCAGCGACACTCGGGCGGCTCAGCAGCACCGCGTCGATCTCGTTGCCGTTCTCCTCCATCCACTGGCCGAACCCGCCCGGCACGGCGGCGGTGCAGAGCTCGATGCCGGCCTGCTGCAGTGCCTCGGCATAGGCGCCGGTGACCACGCCGTTCTCCGGCCAGAACTTCACCACCCGCCCGGCCTGCTGCAGTGCGCGCATGAACGCCCAGATGGTGCGCGAGCCGGCATCACGGTCCGGCTGGGGCACGTAATGGTCGATCACCAGCACCACGCGCCGCAGCCGGGCACGGTCGCGGGCGCGCAGCACATGGGTGCCGGACGGAAAATGCTCGGCCGCCAGGACCGTGCGCCAGCGCTCGGCGAGCTTGCGCTGGTTGATCACCTGATAGGCCTTCATGCCCTGCGCCAGATCGGTGCCGTGCGAGACGCCTTCGAAATGCACCACCACCGCGCGCGGCTGGTACAGCACCTTCAGGCCCTGGGCGCGGATGCGGAACGCGAGGTCGGAGTCCTCGCAATAGGCCGGAGCGAAATGCGGGTCGAAGCCGCCCAGGGATTGAAACAGCGCGCGGCGCACCAGCAGCGCCGCCCCGGAGACGTAGTCGGCCTCGCGCACATATTCGTAGACCGGCCGGCGCGGGTCATCGAGCCTGCCATAGTTCCAGCCGGAGGCATCATCCCAGATGATCCCGCCGGCTTCCTGCAGGCGCCCGTCGGGATAGATCAGCTTCGCCCCCGCCGCGCCGGCATCGGGGCGTTCGCGCAGCAGGTCACACAGCGCATCGATCGCGCCGGGCTGCAGCTGGGTGTCGTTGTTCAGGAACAGCACGAACGCACCAAGCGCGGTCGCGGCGGCGGCGTTGGCGTTGTGCAGGAACCCCAGATTGGCCGGGTTCTCGATCAGCCGGATATTGGCCACAAGGCGCAGCTGCGCGATCGCGCCGTCGCCCGAGGCATCCTCGGCGACGATCACCTCGAACGCGGTCGCCGGCGGTGCCGCGGCAATCGACAGCAGGCAGCGCAGCGTATGGTCCACCTGGCCATAGGTCGGGATGACGATCGAGACCACCGGCTCGGCGTGGACGGGGAGCACGATCGCGGCGGGATCGACCTGCTCGGTCAGCACCTCCGGCGGCGGCGGCTCTGCGCCTCGGCGTTCCGCCCGGGCCCGGCGCCACATGCGGATGCGGGCCGGCAATTGCAGGGTCACGGTCCACCACAGGCCCTGCAGCAGCCGCCGCGCCAGCCGGGCGGCGGCCGGATGGCGCTGGGCGAAGCGGCGCAGCGGCCAGCTTGCCTTCCAGACGGTGCTCTGCTCGATCGCCCGCAGGCGCAGCTCCAGCGACGCGGCCTCGCGCACCGCATCGTCGCGCGACGAGGTGAGCCGGGCCTGCTCGGCAGCCGCCGCGACCTGCGCCGCCGCCGCGTCCTGCTGGGTGGTCCGCAATGCGTCCCGCAGCGCTTCGCCCTCGTGCTCGGAGCGGGCCAGGCTGCCTCGCAGCGCCTCCGCCTCCGCCCGCGCCGCCCCGACTTCCGCCCGCGCCGCCGCCTGTGCCTCGGCGAGCTGTCGCGCCGGGCCGTCGAGGTCGGAATGCTGGATGAACAGGCTGGGCGGCTGCGCCACCACCCGGTCGGAGGCGACGGCGACGACATAGACCGCATGCGGCAGGCCCGACGAGCTGCGCAGCAGGCTGTCGCCGCGCCGTTCGAACACCAGCGGCAGGGCGGCGCCGTCAGCCGTGGCGGGCGCCAGCACCGAGCCCACCAGCGGCCGCTGCAGCGTCGCCGAGACATGGCGGAAATGCCGCCCCAGCAGGTCGATGAACTCCGCCCGGTTCAGTTCGCGCACATGGAACGGGTTGGGCGGGCTGCCCGGCGGGGAATAGAAATCCCGGTCCGGCGAGCTCGCGATCAGCAGGCCGCCCGGACGCATCACCCGGCGGATCTCGCGCAGGAAGTCCTCATGCGCGGCGAAATGCTTGATGGTCTCGAAGGAGACCACGGCATCGACCGAGGCATCCTCGAGCGGCAGCGCCGTCGCCTGGCCCTGGCGGAAGCGCAGCCCGGGGGCCGCGAAGCTGCGTTCGGCATGCGCGATCGCCGCCTGCTCGACATCCACCCCCAGCACCGAGCGGGCGACCTGCGCGAGCAGCGCGGCGCCGTAGCCCTCCCCGCAGGCCACGTCCAGCACGTCCAGACCATGGCAGTACTGCCGCGCCAGGCAGTACCGGTGCAGATGTTCGATCTCCACCTGCCCGCCGATCGCCGAGGTCAGTCTTTCGCCGGTGAAGGCGAGCGGGTCGGCGGCGCGCGGCACGGCGAAGATCTCGGCGCCCGGTCCGGCCAGGCCGGGCGCTTGCGGATCGCGGGCGTCGTTCACGCCCGCTCCTCGAGCTGGGCGTTGAGCCTGAGCGCCCAGCGCGTGCGCTCATTGGCGGTCGCATGCTCGAGGTAGCAGCGTGCGCTCTCGACCCCCATGCCGATCATCAGCGGTCCGAATCGTGCCGTGCGCAGCAGCGCCATGTTCTCCTCCCGCGGATGCCAGAGCCAGTCCAGCATCGCCCCGGTATCGAGGTTGCGCTGCTCACCGGTGTATTCGGCCAGGAACGCCCAGTCCCGGCCCGGCAGGCCGATCACGTTAAAGCCGCTCGGGCCCAGCAGATGCGCGAGCCCGGCCAGCGAATAGGACACGATATGGCCGCGCCCCAGCGGATCGAGATAGCCCGGATCCTGCGCGATGACGAACTCCGGCTGGGCGGAGTTGAACAGGAACAGCCCGCCCGGCGTGGCCCGCTCCGCGAGCTGCTCTGCGAGGCCGCGCAGCACCGAAGGCGAGAGATGCTCGATCACCTCGATGCACACCCCGGCCTCGAACCGCTCGGTGAGATCGCCCAGCGTGCCGATGCGATAGTTCCGGTGCCGGGAGCGCCGCTCCGGATCGGGCGGGAACGCCTCGATCCCCCAGAAACGGTCGCTGAGCTCGGGCAGCAGCCGGTCGAGCGCGTCGAGCAGCGAGCCGGTGCCGGCACCGATATCGATGAAGCGCTCGACCGGGATGCGGCACATCCGGATGGTCTCGGCCACGCGGGCGAGGGAGCTGCCATAGCTGCGCTCCTCGGCGGCGGCGATCTCGCTGTCCCAATAGGCGCTCTGGTAGTTCCCCACCTCGCCGGCCTCGACACGGGCGATGAAGTCCGGATAGGCGAACAGGCTGCGGCAGGTGGTGCATTCGAAGAACTGCACGCCCTGCACGGCGCGGTGCGGCACCGTCCGCGCCGCCTCGCAGACGAGGCAGGCGGGGCTCACGCCGCCGCTCCGCTTGCCGGCGCGGTCCAGGCTTCCGCCCCCTGTTCGGTGAAGTGCACGCCGCTGGCCACCGCCCCGGTCGCGTTC
>DAICZL010000035.1 GCA_027311165.1 bacterium | reverse complement strand
GCGCGGCGTGGCATCGACCAGGCGCTTGAGGAAGTTGAATCGCACGCCGCGCGAGACGTTCCTGTCGATCTCCCGCAAGATCGCCGACCTTGGCTGGCATATCGTGGCCTATTTCGAGGCCGAGGAGCTGGAATCGCTGCTGCCCTTCCTGGCGCAGTTGCCGACCGACATCGTCGTGGACCACATGGGCCGCCCCGATGTCGCCAAGGGCGTCGACTCACCGGACTTCGCCCGCTTCATCGCGTTGATGGAGACCAACCCTCGGGTCTGGAGCAAGGTGACCTGCCCCGAACGCCTGTCGGTCTCCGGCCCGCCTGCCTACGACGACGGGGTGCCGTTCGCCGCCAGGCTGGTGTCGCTGTTTCCCGATCGCGTGCTGTGGGGGACCGACTGGCCGCATCCCAACATGACGACGCACGCCCCCGACGACGGCGGGCTGGTGGATTTCATCCCCCGGATCGCCCCCACCCCGGAAGCGCAGCGCAAGCTGCTGGTCGATAACCCGATGCGCCTCTACTGGGCCTGACGGGCCCAGGGCGCGCCAACCGAGAGGAGAGTTCAGGATGTCCACCACCGCGAGCAACGCGGAAATCCCCGGCACCGTCATGTTCGACGGCACCCAGGCGATGAAGGGCTATGCGCTGAACAAGATGTGCTACTCGTTCAATAATGCGCAAAACCGTGCCGAATTCCGGCAGGACGAGGAAGCGTACATGGACAAGTACCACCTCAACGCAGCGCAGAAGGCGGCGATCCGAGCGCGCAACGTGCTCGACCTGATGGCGGCCGGCGGCAACATCTACTACCTGGCGAAATTCGCCGGCATCTTCGGCCTGAGCGTGCAGGATCTGGGCGCACAGCAGACCGGCATGACGGTGGAAGCGTTCCGCGAAATGCTGCGCAAGCAGGGAGAATAGGCCATGGCACGGATCATCGGCGGGCTCACCACCTCGCACATCCCCTCGATCGGCAACGCGATCGCCCGCAAGCAGTTCCAGGACCCGTACTGGAAGCCGTTCTTCGACGGCTTCCCGCCGATCCGCGCCTGGCTCGACCAGCACAAGCCGGATGTCGCGGTGGTGATCTACAACGATCACGGGCTGAATTTCTTCCTCGACAAGATGCCCACCTTCGCGATCGGCGCCGCGCCGGAATACAGCCACGAGGACGAGGGCTGGGGCATCCCCACGCTCGCGCCGTTCAAGGGCGATCCGGCGCTGTCGTGGCACATCATCAACAGCATGGTGGCGGAGGAGTTCGACATCTGCTCCTGCCAGGAAATGACCGTCGATCACGGCTTCACCGTGCCGATGGAGCTGTTCTGGGGCGATTCCGGCACCCCGCCGGTGCGCACCGTGCCGATCAGCATCAACACCGTGCAGCACCCGATCCCCACCCCCGCGCGCTGCTACAAGTTCGGCCTGGCGCTGGGCCGCGCGATCGCCTCCTATCCGTCCGACGCCAAGGTGGTGGTGCTCGGCACGGGAGGGCTGTCGCACCAGCTGGACGGCAAGCGCGCCGGCTTCATCAACAAGCCGTTCGACCTGATGTGCATGGAGAAGATCGTCTCCGCCCCGGAGGAACTCGCCCGCATCTCGACGCACGACCTGGTGCTTCAGGCCGGGGCGCAGGGGGCCGAGTTCATCCTGTGGCTGGCGATGCGCGGCGCCTTGCAGGGGCACGTGCGGGCGCTGCACCAGAACTACCATGCCCCCGTCTCCAACACCGCCGGCGCCTGCATGCTGCTGGAGAACGCGGCCTGATCCGCCTCGACCCGTGCGGCGCGGCCGGTTAGGC
>DAICZL010000453.1 GCA_027311165.1 bacterium | reverse complement strand
GATATAGGCAGCCTGGACCTGGTTGAAATCCACCGTGCCGACCGGCTGCATACCCTCGACCGTCTGCGGCCCGGTGGCGGGCTGGTTGGAGCAGCCGGCGAAAGCGAGCGCGGTGGCCAGAGCCAGGCGGCGAAGCATGGTGGATCGCTGAGTCATTCCAACTGGGCCCCTGTCGGTGCGAACGGGTGCGCAAGGCTTGGATCGGGTGGGCAAACGGAGGATGACTTCATCGGGGTGACCTGTTCAGACCCCGATGCCGGCTGTCCCGCAAAACTTCTGCGCTTTGCTGCGAGCGGGCTTTGCCGCCGGCGGATCGACTGTTACTCGGATAATCCCTATCATGCAAATTCGGACCAGTCAAAGACACCCGCCATCGGAAGTCCGGAAAACCATGAAAAATTCAAAAAACCGTAGAGTTCCTTGCGTTTTTGAAATGGATCTTCGGTCTTTCACCGGAACTACCGCAGGCCATGGCGCAAGATCACCCGATCCCGCAACCGGGCGCAACAAATCCGGCACGCGCCGGCGGCAGCCTGGGTTGCGATCGACAGAGACCGTTCGGGAGAGCGTGTCGCTGCCCGCAGGGTTCAATCCCGCCGCCGGCTTCCCATGCCATCGGCTCGCCGGTCCGCCAGGCAGGGCGTGTGGGCGCCGATCAGCCCGAGGCTCCCGCCCGACCAGCACCGGGAAGCCGGCGCTTGATGAGCCGGCGGAGCCGGCGTGGCGCTGGCCGTTGGCCGGCTGGCGCGGGGGCGTTGCGCAAGCTCGCGTAATGCCGATGCCACCGGGCCGATGCCGCCGGGCCGATGCCGTCGGGCCGATGCCGCCGGGCTGATGCCGCCGGGCCGATGCCACCGGGCCGATGCCACCGGCGCATGCCCGCGCCTGACAGTTTCGCGGGCCCCATGCTGGACGGCTGCGATCCCCGCCCAGGAGCGGCCGGAGGGCGATCCGGCGCTCGCGCTCATGGTGACCCTCGGCGCGGGCCCATCGGCGAGGGCCACGATGCGGCGCTGATCGCGCACCCGGCCGGAGGCGGCGGTCTTGCCGGCGCCGATCGCGTCCTGCCGATGAACATCGGCCCGCGGGGGGGAGGCTCGACGGTCCGGCAGGCCAGTCGTGGCGAGCCGCGGCCATGTTCGACCGGATTTGCGTGGCTGCCCGCAGTGACTGCCTTTCTCCCGGTCCGGAGCCGCCAACGCCTGTGAAGATGGAGCGATGATCGGCAAGACGGCGAACACGCCTTCTCCCGGGCGGCGTGATCGGGCCGTGCGGAGCGGGCCGGATCACGAGCGCGCGTGCGTCGCGCCGGGCGGCCATCGGCCTCGGCCAGGCCGAAGACCACCACCCCGCTCTGCTCGAACAGTCCGCCATGGCGGTGTTGCTCGCACCAAACGGCCTCCGCCGCGCCGGCGCGACATGCGAACAGATGGGATCGACTGATCGGAGAACGCTGTCCGGTAAAACAGATGGCAGGCGCGGTGGCCGATCGTCGATCAGATCGGCTGCCGGTGCAGGTCCCGATCGCCTCGATCGGGACCTGGCTCGGGCGTGATGGGCAGATGGCCGGCAGGGGCGGGCGGTCCCGGTGAAGGCTCGCCGCCACCGCCCGGACCCTATTGCATCGTGATCAGTATCGCATCGCCGCCAAGGCTGAGCATCAGTCCCGTACGCTTCGCATGCAGATGCAGGATCACGCCGTTGGCGTTCCTCAGCCACAGCTCGCCGGCGCTGAGACTGCCGAGCGCGAAACCGATGCGGCCCTGCACATAGGCCCCGGGGAAATCGGCGAGATTGCGCAGCCCGAACACTTCGCCCGTGGCCTCCACCGAGGAGGCACCGATGCCGCCGATGCCCGCACCGCCCACGGTGAACGGATAGGTGCCGCCACGAAAGAACAATGTGCCGCTGCCGCCACTGACGCTGCCGATATAGGCGGCCTGCACTTTGCTAAAATCCACCGTTCCGACCGGCTGCATGCCTTCGACCGCCTGCGGCCCGGCGGCATTGTCATGGGCACAGCCGGCGAGCACGCAGGCGGCGGCGAGAGCGAAGCTGCGAAGCGTCGCCAATCCGTGGGTCATTTCGTCTGGAGTCCCGTGGCTGTGCTTGATGGGGGAAAGCCGAGATGCGCGCTAAGGGTCCCTCGCGCCTGTGGACGCTGTCTGTCGCCGCCATCCCTGCAGAGGGCCCGATCGTGGGGAGAGGGATTCTGGAAATCGAGATCGCGGGATCCTACCCGCCCGAACGGGGAATGCAAGTTCCCGCAGCGACTGCAACAAATTCGTCGTCTCGCCGATTTCCGGGTGTCCGTCGGGTCCGTTCCCCCCCGCGCGCGGGGCGATCTGCCCGGCCGGGCGCCCGACGCCACGGCCGGGCCGTCAGCCGCCGAGATGGGCGATGTACCAGCTGGCGAAATCGTCCACCATATATTCCGAGGGCGAATACGGCCCCGGCTGGTAGGCGGGGCTGGTCGCGCCGGTCTGTGCCCAGCCCACGAAGCGCGCATCCTGCTCGTTGGTCTTGCGCCAGACATGGGTCAGATTGTCGATGTCGTAATCGACCCCCTCCACCGCGTCCTTGTGGACCAGCCAGGTGGTGCGCACCAGCGTGCGGTCGGGGGCGACCGGCAGGGCCGCGAAGGTCACCGCGTGATCGCTCAGGAAATGGTGCCAGGAATTGGGCTGGGTGTGCAGGTGCAGCGAGCCCAGGCGCGGATTGGTGAAGCCGTTCATCAGCCGCGTGCTCGCCACTTTCGCGTCCATCGTGTAGGACTGGCCCGGCCCGTCGAGCGGCAGCCGCTCGGTCCGCCAGCCCAGATCGCGGCCCTTCAGGGTCTCGATGGTCCGCCAGGGCAGGCCTTCGGCGTCCCAGATCTCTTCGAACTCGGCCTGGGTGCGCTGGTAGTGCTCCCAGTATTCGCGCTGGCGCGGCGAGACGTCATTGGCGCCATAGCCGAAGAAGCTGAACAGCGACCGACCGAGCTCCGGGTGGCCGCCGCAATGGTAGCATTCGCGGTTGTTCTCGATGGTCAGCTTCCAGTTGCCGTGCTCGATCAGGTCGATCTGCTTGGCCACCTTCGCGTCAGCCAGGCCATGCTTTTCGATATAGGGCAGGAACTGCGCCTCGAAATCGGCGATATCCTCCGGCGGGGAATCGGCCAGGCACAGGAACAGCAGGCCGCCGATGCTGCGCAGATGCACCGGTTTCAGCCCGTGGCTGGACCGGTCGAAGCATTGTGGCATGGACTCGGCGTGGATCAGCGCCCCGGTCAGGTCGTAGGTCCATTGGTGATAGGGGCAGACCAGGTTGCCGACGAAGCCCTTCTGGTCCAGCACCAGCTGGCTGCCGCGATGGCGGCAGACATTGTGGAAGGCGCGCACCCGCAGATCGTCGTCGCGCACCAGGATCACCGAGTAGCGGCCGATCTGCACCGTGACATAGTCGCCCGGCTCCGCCATTTCGGGTTCGCTGGCGACGAAGATCCACTGGCGCGCGAAGATGCGGTCGAGATCGAGGTCGAAG
>DAICZL010000787.1 GCA_027311165.1 bacterium | reverse complement strand
GTCCGTGAGTCGCGTGTGGTGCCGTCGCCACGGGCGATGCCGGCTTTGCCTGAGGCGCCGCGCACGCGGCCTGGCCGCAGGTCGGGCAACCGGCCGCATGGATGACAGCGCCCCGCGGGACTGCCAGGCCCTGGTGGCGTGCGGCTGGCGTAACACATCGTTTCGGGCAGGAGGGATCAAGCGGATGACCGCCAACGGCAGCATGTCCTGGGATACGCGCTATGCGGCGGAGGGCTATCTGTTCGGCACTGCACCGAATGCCTTCCTCGCGCGCCAGGCGCCGCGGCTGCGGCCGGGCCTGTCCGCCCTGGCCCTCGCCGATGGCGAGGGACGCAACGGGGTGTGGCTCGCCGAACAGGGGCTCGATGTGCTCTCCATCGATGCCTCGGCGGTGGCGCTCGACAAGGCGCGGCTGATGGCGCGCGAGCGCGGGGTCAAGCTGCGTTTTGAACAGGCCGATCTCGCCACCTGGGCGTTTCCCGAACAGAGCTTCGATCTGGTCGTTGCCATCTTCATCCAGTTCGCCGGACCGGAGCTGCGCGCGCGGCTGTTCGCCGGAATCCGCCGCGCCCTCCGGCCTGACGGGCTGCTGCTGCTGGAAGGCTACCGGCCCGAACAGCTCGGCTACCGCACCGGTGGCCCCCCCAACGCCGAGAATCTCTACACCGAGCCGATGCTGCGCGCGGCCTTCGCGGGGATGGAGATCATCGAACTCGCGAGCTATGACGCCGAGATCGCGGAAGGCACCGCCCATCACGGAATGTCCGCCCTGATCGATCTGGTGGCGCGCCAGCCCAGGCCCTGAGCCAGGCTGCGGGAAGCGGTGCCTGAAAACATGCCCGGCGGGGTCGCCTGGAGCGTGACCTCTGCCGGATGGCATGAAAGCCGGGTTGGCGGCCGAGGTGGCGCAGGGCGCGTGCCCGCCGTCAGCCACCCGCCCCGCCGGCGGAGGGCATTTCCGGGAACAGGCGGAAGCGGGTGAACGCGAGATCGACGCGCTCGCGCGGGGCGGTCGCGGCGAAGGCGTCGAAGCGGTCGAGCGCCGCGCCGATCGCCGCTCCGGCCTCGGGCAGCTCGGCCGCGAACAGCGCGTGCAGGATGCGCAGATAGCCGGCATAGAACACCATGGCGCTGACGAACAGGCTGCCGATCTGGCGTTCGTGCTCGTGCTGCCAGTTCCAGTCCCCGTCCAGGATGCGGCGGATCGCGCCGAGCTTGGGGCCGTGGAAATGCAGGATGCGCGCGGCCGGGTTCAGCCCCCAATAGGGTTTCCAGTTCCAGACCGGATCGAGCCGGCTCCAATGTCCGCGATAGAAGCTGTTATAGGCGAGCTGGTCGTTGAACCCGGCCGATTCGGCCCCCGCCAGACTGGTGCGGATATAGCGGTCGAACCCGGCATAGCTGTCGCGCAGCGCCGCCAGGTTCATCAGCATGACGCCGGAATTGAAATAATTCCAGTTATCCGGTTCGAACTCCGGCGCGCAGGCGAAATAGGCGGGCACGCCGGCGGGTAGATCGAGCGGGCGGAGGAACACCACGTCGCAATCGGTGTACAGCGCCAGTTCCTCGGTCCAGTCGGTCAGGCAGATTGCGCTGCGCAGCCAGTGCCCGGCGAAATCCGGCGGGTAGCGGCCGGCGGCGACGGCGGCGCGGATCGCATCCGCGAAGCCCGGCTCGGCATCGATCACCCGCACCCCGGCGGCATCCATCCAGGCGGTGAACGCGTTGCGTGCGCCCAGATACAGCAGCACCGGGTCGAGCCCGCCGACGCGCCGGGCCGAGACCACGGCGAGTTTCGCGTGCAGGCCGAGATCGCCGGCGCTGCCGGCCTCGTTGATCGCGAAATACCATCTCATCGCCGTATCATGTGCGCGATCTGGGGCGCGAGCGCCCCGCGCGGACGCGGCCGGCCCGCCGGGGGAGCATGGGGGCGATCGCGGCCGCTGCCATCGGTCAGCTGTTGGGGCCGCGCTCCATCGAGACCGGCTGCCAGCGGGTCAGCGCCGTGCGGTCCAGCACCGCCGGGTTGACGCAGCTCATCGGCCAGCGGCCGGATAGCACCAGCGCCAGTTCCTGGCCGACGCGGCGCTTGCGCGCGGTATCGAACCGGGCGGAGGCCGAGGCGACATGGGCGCTCAGCGTCACGTTGCTCATGCCCAGGATCGGATT
>DAICZL010000786.1 GCA_027311165.1 bacterium | reverse complement strand
TTCCACGCTCACCGCGCGGCTGCACGTGATCGACGCCGCGACCACGGCGCTGCGCAGCCTGACCGCCTGCATCGCCCGCTGCGATCTCGACATCGCCGAACTGGTCGCCGCCCCGCTCGCCTCGGGGCTCGCGACCCTGGTGCCCGACGAGCGCGAGCTGGGCGCGCTGGTGATCGACATGGGCGGCGGCACCACGGGAATGGCGGTGTTCGCCGAGGACCAGCTGCTGCACACCGCGCTGCTGTCGCTGGGCGGGGGCCATGTGACCAACGACCTGGCCCGCGTGCTGTCGACCCCCGTGGCGCACGCGGAACGGCTGAAGACGCTCTACGGCAATGTCCAGAACAGCCCCGACGACGAGCGCGAGATGCTGACCGTGCCGCTGGTCGGCGAGGAGGAGCACCAGTTCGCCAAGGTGCCGCGCAGCATGGTCGTGAACATCATCCGCCCGCGGCTCGAGGAGATCTTCGAGCTGGTGCGCGAGCGGCTCGACAGCTCCGGCCTGGGCCGCGCCGCCGGCAGCCGGGTGGTGCTGACCGGCGGCGCCTGCCAGCTCGGCGGGGCACGCGAACTCGCGGCGCGGATCCTCGGCCGGCAGGTGCGGCTCGGCCGGCCGCACAGCCTGCGCGGCCTGCCCGACAGCGCCTCGGGCCCCGCCTTCGCGACCGCCGCCGGGCTGCTGTCCTGGGCCACCGGGGCCGGCCGGACCATGCACGACATCGACCTCGACACCACGCAGCCGCAGAGCGGCCTGCGCCGCTTCATCGATTTCCTGAAGGGACGGCTGTGATGGCCACGACCGTCCCATCGACCGCCATGGCATTCCTTCCTGGGGAGACGTCCCGATGACCCTGAACCTGACCATTCCACAGCAGACCCACACCGATTTCACCCCCCGCATCACCGTGATCGGGGTCGGCGGGGGCGGCACCAACGCGGTGGACAACATGATCGCGCTCAACCTCCAGGGCGTCGATTTCGTGGTGGCCAACACCGATGCCCAGCAATTGATGCACAGCCGGGCCGACCGGCGCATCCAGCTCGGCCCGCATCTGACCCAGGGCCTGGGGGCCGGGGCCAAGCCCGAGATCGGCCGGGCCGCGGCCGAGGAAGCGGCGGACGAGCTCTATCGCCACCTGGACGGGGCGCACATGGTGTTCATCACCGCCGGCATGGGCGGAGGGACCGGCACCGGCGCCGCCCCGGTGATCGCGCGGATGGCGCGCGAGCGCGGCATCCTGACGGTGGGCGTGGTGACCAAGCCCTTCGCCTTCGAAGGCAGCCGCCGCGCGGCCGCGGCGGACACCGGCATCGACGAGCTGCAGCAATATGTCGATACGCTGATCGTCATCCCGAACCAGAACCTGTTCCGTCTTGCTAACGAACGCACCGGCTGGAAGGAAGCGTTCAAGATGGCCGACCAGGTACTGTACATGGGCGTTCGCGGCGTCACCGACCTGATGATGGCGCCTGGCCTGGTCAATCTGGATTTCGCCGACATCCGCACCGTGATGGCCGAGATGGGCAAAGCGATGATGGGCACCGGCGAGGCCGATGGCGACAACCGCGCGATCCGCGCCGCGGAAGCGGCGATCAGCAACCCGCTGCTCGAAGATACCTCGATGGCCGGGGCACGCGGCCTGCTGATCAACATCACCGGCGGCGAAGACATGACGCTGTACGAGGTCGACCAGGCCGCCAACCGTATCCGCGAGGAAGTGGACGACGAAGCCAACATCATCTTTGGCTCGGCGATCGACGAGAGCCTGTCGGGGCGGATCCGGGTTTCCGTGGTCGCCACCGGCATCGACACCCCCGCCCAGTCCACCGCCGGCAAGCCGCGGCTGGTCGCGGTGGGCGGCGGCGCGGCGATGGCGGCTCCCCAGCCGATGGCGGCGCACGCGATCGCCTCGCAGCCGGCGCTCGCCAGCGCCCAGCCCGCCGGCCAGCCGCTGGCATTGCTGCGCACCCAGGCGCTGCAGCCCGACCGCGAACTGGCCATGGCACCCGGCGAGCCCTACGCCCAGATGCACGGCCAGGCCCATGGCCACGCCGAA
>DAICZL010000784.1 GCA_027311165.1 bacterium | reverse complement strand
GGGATGCGCAGGGAGGGGGATGCGCGGTGGACGGGGATGCCGCAGGCGAGGCGCCTCCAGGTCTCGTTACGTCCCGGCGATCCGCCCGCGCCCCGCGGGTCTGGCCGGTTCCCCGATGCCGCTTCTGCCGATCGATCCGGAAAACTCATTCGCACTCGCAAAAAATTCATGACTTCCCCCCGATTGTCGCTCCCTCAACCTGCGGTTATGGTCCCGCCCATGGCACTGGAACGAAGCTCCCACCTCAAGGCACTTGAGGACGAAAGCATCTACATCATGCGCGAGGTGGCGGCTCAGGCCGAACGCCCGGTTCTGATGTATTCCATAGGCAAGGACAGCTCGGTGCTGCTGCACCTGGCGCGGAAGGCGTTCTTTCCGGGCAAGCTGCCGTTTCCGATGCTGCACATCGACACGACGTGGAAATTCCGGGAGATGATCTCCTTCCGCGACGCGACGGTGCGCGAATTCGGTCTGGATATCAGGATCCACACCAATCGCGAGGGGCTGCGGCGCGAGATCAACCCGTTCGACCACGATGCCGGGTTGTACACCCAGGTGATGAAGACCGACGCTCTGCGCCAGGCGCTGACGGAGGGCAAATACGATTTCGCCATCGGCGGCGCCCGGCGCGACGAGGAGCGTTCCCGCGCCAAGGAGCGGGTGTTCTCGATGCGCGCGCCCGGCCATGTCTGGGACCCCAAGCGCCAGCGCCCCGAATTGTGGCATCTGTTCAATGGCCGGTTGTCCTCCGGCGAGACGATGCGGGTGTTTCCGCTGTCGAACTGGACCGAGACCGATGTGTGGTCCTACATTCTGTCCGAGAGCATTCCGATCGTGCCGCTCTATTTCGCCGCCGAGCGCCCCACGGTGGAGCGCGATGGCGTGCTGATCGTGGCCGATGACGAGCGCATGCGCTTTCGCGACGGCGAGGTTCCGGTGCCGCGGCTGGTCCGCTTCCGCTCGCTCGGCTGCTACCCGCTCAGTGCCGCGGTGCTGTCGGATGCTGCTTCGGTCGAGGACATCGTGGCCGAGATGCGGACCACCCGCATTTCCGAACGGGCCGGGCGGCTGATCGACCATGATACGGACAGCTCGATGGAAAAGAAGAAGCGCGAGGGATATTTCTGATGGCCGCCTCGCTGTTGCGTGTCCTCACCTGCGGCAGTGTCGATGACGGCAAATCGACGCTGATCGGGCGGCTGCTGTTCGAATGTGGCAAGATCCCCGACGACGTGCTGCACGCGCTGGAGCGCGACAGCCGTCGCCACGGCACGGTGGAAGGCGGCGTGGACTACGCGCTGCTGGTCGACGGCCTGGCCGCCGAGCGCGAGCAGGGAATCACGATCGACGTCGCCTACCGGTATTTCGAGACCGAGCGGCGGCGTTTCATCCTGGTCGACAGTCCCGGCCATGAGCAATACACCCGCAACATGGTGACCGGCGCCTCGAACGCCGATCTGGCGGTGCTTCTGGTCGATGCCCGCAAGGGTCTGCTGGTGCAGACCCGCCGCCACGCCAAGATCGTCTCCATGCTCGGCATCCGCCAGGTGGTGCTGGCGATCAACAAGATGGACCTGGTGAATTTCGACCAGGGCGTGTTCGATGCGATCAGCTCGGATTTCGCCGAACTGGCCGAGCCGCTGGGGCTGGAAGTGCAGCCGATCCCGCTGTCCGCCCTGACCGGGGACAATGTCACCCGCCCGAGCCCGGACATGCATTGGTACCACGGGCCGAGCCTGCTCGCCTATCTGGCCGGCGTGGAAGTGGCGGAGGATCGCCACGCACGGGCGTTCCGCATGCCGGTGCAATGGGTGAACCGGCCCGATGCCGGCTTCCGCGGCTTCTCCGGCACGGTGGCCAGCGGCACGATCCGACCGGGAATGCGGGTGAACAATGTGCTCGCCCGCACCTCGGCCACCGTCAGCCGCATCGTCACCATGGACGGGGACCTGCCGGAAGCCCGCCACGGCGATGCCATCACCCTGGTGCTCGACCGTGAGATCGACGTCTCGCGCGGGGACGTGCTGGCCGCTTCCGGCCTGCCGGAAGCCTCCGACCGGCTGACCGCGCGGGTGGTGTGGATGGACGACACGGCGCTGTTCCGCGGCCGGCAATACCTGTTCATGCTGGGCTGCCGGACCCTGTCGGGCACGGTCACCGACATCGCGCACCGCATCGACATCGACACCTATGCCGAGCTGCCGGCGCATGAGCTGCACATGAACGAGATCGGCGAGGTCAGCATCGAGCTGGCCCAGCCGGCAGTGTTCGAACCCTATGACGTGAGCCCCGAACTCGGCGGCTTCATCATGATCGATCGGCTGACCAATGCCACGGTCGGCGCCGGGATCATCGATGCCGCCGAGCATATCGCCCGCGACATCCACTGGCACAAGCTGGATGTGGACAAGCGCGCCCGGTCGACGATGAAGTCCCAGAAGCCGGCGGTGCTGTGGTTCACCGGTCTGTCGGGGGCGGGCAAGTCCACCATCGCCAACCTGGTGGAGAAGCGCCTGCACGCCGAGGGGCGCCACACCATCATCCTGGATGGCGATAATGTGCGCCACGGTCTGAACCGCGATCTTGGCTTCGGCGAGGCCGACCGGGTGGAGAACATCCGCCGCGTGGCCGAAGTGGCCAAGCTGTTCGTCGATGCCGGGCTGATCGTCCTGGTCTCGTTCATCTCACCCTACCGCGCCGAGCGGATGCTGGCGCGCGAGCGGGTGGAGGTGGGCGAATTCGTCGAGATCCACGTCGATACCCCGATCGAGGAATGCCGCCGGCGCGACCCCAAGGGTCTCTATGCCAAGGCCGATGCCGGCCAGATCCGCAACTTCACCGGCATCGACGCGCCGTATGAGGCGCCGGTCGATCCCGAGATCTATCTGCCGACGATCGGCGCCCCGCCCGAGGTGCTGGCCGAACGGGTGGTCGATGAGTTGAAGGGCCGCGGTCTGATCGCCTGATCCGGCCGGTCCAGGCGGCCCTGGGCCGGGCCGGCGTCGGGGGGTTCAGTCCGCGCCGCGCTCCCTTTGGGCGATAGGAAGCGAAGTCCCTGACCCTGGCTTATTCCGGCCCGGGCTGGCGCTGGCCGGGCTGGGGCTGGCCGGGCTGGGGCGGTCCGGACTGTTCCGCCGCACGCGACATCATTCGTTCGGTGAACAACTGGCCGGCGAGGCGGTACATCTGCTCGTCGAGGTCGACGAGATCGTCCAGCAGATGCTGGGTTTCCTCGTCCGGCTGGTCGAAATCGATCGGACCGGCCGGTTTCGGGCCGGTGGCGGCGACCTTGGTGGTGACGTTCCTCGCGACATAGTCGGACGGCACCCGCAATCCCTGTTCGGCGAAGAACATCCGTACGAACTCATCGAAGCGTTCCAGCACGCCGACGCCGGCCAGGCTGCGCAGATTGTCCTTGGCGATCTCCAGCACGACATCCTTCGGATAGGCGCGCATCATGTCCGGGTAGGGCGAGGGCCGCAGCCGGTATTTCACCATCGTCTCTTCACTGACATGGAACAGATACCGGGTCTGCAGGTTGCGCACGCTGGGCCGGTTGCGGATTCGCGGGTCGCGCAAATAGGCGTTCAGGGACAGCGCCGTCTTCTGTTCGATCGCCTTGCCTTCGGACCGTCCGGTCTCCATCCGGGCCTTGTGGTAGCGATACATCGACAGCACCCGGGCGCGCGGCTCGCGCAGCACGGTGTAGATCCGCTTGGCGCCGGGGATATGGGCGATCTGGTGCAGGGTGTAATGGCCGAAGAACACGCGGTGGCGGGCCAGCACGGCGGCTGGCACCATCTCGACATCGCGCTTCTGGCGGAAGACCTCGTGGCGGCTGAAATTGCTCGAGAGCAGGTCGGCCATGGTGGTGCCGCCGGTCTTGGGGATGTGCAGGAAGACGATCTTGGGCCGCGCCAGGTCGAGCAGGACGCCGCCCCTGTCATCCTGGTGTTTCTGCTGCGCGCTAAGCTTGGCCTGGGCCTGATGGAACGATGGCGAGGTCAGCAGCCGCGCGCGCAATTCTTCGATGTCTTGAGCATCTTTCAGAAGTGGTTTGGCCTTCGCCCGCTCCTTCGCTGCATCGCCGAGGATCAGACGGAAGGCAGCGTCCACGTCTTCCTTGTTCAGAGGCATCGATCAGGTTCCATTTGCTTGGGTCCGGCCTCCTCCCCTGAGCGCAGCCCTAGCGCCCCCACGCCGCAGCCTACGCTAAGCCGTAACCCTTATGACGCGACGCTTCACCCCACGTTCCGCCGCACCCTTGGTTTCCCCCCGCTTACGTTGCGCGAGCTGTAACGGGATTGCGGAGCGTATCCCATAATTAAAACATAAAGACGAACCTGTAAGGAACATTAAACTGGCGGCTGACCTTGCATGACGCTCTCGTGATGTTCCGCTGGAAATTTGGGCGGCGCCGGGGCAATTCGGGCAGCGCCGGGGCAGGCGCGGGCCGCGCAACCCGCCATCGCGGCCAGGCGCGCCGCTTGGGGGGCGAATTGTGGTGGGAAGCCGGCGCGGTCTTCGATCGCCGGGATGGCAGTGCCGGCCGGTCAGCTCCCGGAAGGCTGGTAGCAGCGCAGGAACATCGCCACCGAGGCATCCACCACCCGCGCCATTTCAGCCTCTGTCGGCGCGTCCTGCAGGCGCAGCTTGAGCCGCAGGGACAGCCGTGTCTGGCATAGGGCGAAGAATTGTTCGGCGGCGAATTCCGGGTCGGGCACGGCGAGCCGCCCGGCCCGGGTCTCCTCGGCCAGCCAGAACGCCATGTAGCCGATCGCCCGTGCCGGGCCGGCCTCGAAGAAGGCGCGGGCCAGTTCGGGGAATTTCCCCGCCTCCGAGATCACCACCCGGTAGATCGTCAGCCCGACCGGGGAGAGCATCATCTGCACCATGCGCTGGCCGATGCCGTGCAGGATCTCGGACGGGTCGGCCGTGCGGTCGGCCACCTCGAAGATCTGCGGCAGGCGGCGGCTGCATTCGGCCTGCACATAGGCGGCGAACAGCTCCGCCTTGCCAGCGAAATAATTATACAGCGTGCCCTTGGAGACCCCGGCCTCCTGCGCGATGCGCGACATGCTGGCGCCTTCGTAGCCGTCCTCGGCGAAGACCAGGGTGGCGCCGCGCAGGATCTGCGCCGCCTTTTCCGGGGATAGCAGGTCCTGACCTAGCATGGCGTCAGTCTCGATCCGGGGGTGGAGGTTGACAACCGGGCAGTGGCGCTCACTCTATCCGCGGCCTGACCGAACCGATCGGTCAGACTGCTTGTGCTGGGGGACTTAGCATGGATGGCGACAGGGTCAAGGACGGGGTGGCGATCCCCCCGGCCGGCGAGGAGCCGGATCGCACCCTGAGCCGGCCGACCCCGCCGGCGCAGGCCCCGGCGCCGCCGCCGCAGGCCCCGGCACCGGCGCCGCCGCGCAAGCGCCTGCTGCCCTTCGTGATCTTCGGCCTGCTGCTGCTCGCCGGCGCCGCCGGCGGTGGCTATGAATGGCTGATCACGAGGGATTTCGAGACCACCGACGATGCCTTCATCGATGCCCATGTCTCCCAGATCTCCACCCAGGTCGCGGGGCGGGTGATCGCCGTGCCGGTCGAGGACAATGTCGCGGTACAGCAAGGTGACCGGCTGGTCGCGATCGATCCCAGCGACTATCAGGTGAAGCTCGACCAGGCCGAGGCCAGCCGCGCCGGCGCCGCCGCGCAGCTCGAGCAGGCGAGCGCGCAGGCGGCGCTGCAGCGCGCCAATCTCGACCAGGCCGAAGCCAATGTGCAGGTGACCGAGGCCGATCTGTTCCAGACCCAGCAGGATTTCGACCGGTACCGCACCATCGATCCGCGCGCCATCAGCAAGCAGCAGCTCGACAATGCCAGTGCCGCGCTGCGTTCGGCGAAGGCGCGGCTCGAGGCCAACCGCCACGCGGTGGCGGCGATGCGCGCGCAGGTGGCCTCCGCCGACGCACAGATCGACGCCGCCAGGGCCACGCTGCGCGAGCAGGACGCGGCGGTGGCGAATGCCCGGCTGCAGCTGTCCTACACGACGATCAACGCTCCGGTGGCCGGGCGTGTCGCCAAGCGCGCGGTCGATGTCGGCAACTACGTCGCCCCCGGCACCGCGCTGATGGCGATCGTGCCGCAGACGGTCTATGTCACCGCCAATTTCAAGGAGACCCAGCTCACCCGCATGAGGCCCGGCCAGCCGGTCGAGATCAGCATCGATGCCTATCCGGCGCTGCGCTTCCGCGGCCGGGTGGACAGTATCCAGCCCGGCACCGGCTCGGCCTTCAGCCTGCTGCCGGCCGAGAACGCGACCGGCAACTACGTCAAGGTGGTCCAGCGCGTGCCGGTGAAGATCGTGTTCGACGATCCGCGGATCAGCGACTACCCGCTCGCGCCCGGCATGTCGGTGCTGCCCCGCGTCCGGGTACGCTGATGGCGGCGCAGCGCGACGAGTATGATCTGCCACGCTCGGCGGCGGGGCCGCACAGCCCCTGGCTGATCGCGGTGATCGTCTCGATCGCCACCTTCATGGAGGTGCTGGACACCACCATCGCCAATGTCGCGCTGCGCCACATCGCCGGCAGCCTGGCCGCCAGCCAGGACGAGAGCACCTGGATCCTGACCAGCTATCTGGTCTCCAACGCGGTGATCCTGCCGGTCAGCGGCTGGATGTCCAACGTGTTCGGCCGCAAGCGGTTCTACATGATCTGCGTGGCGATCTTCACCCTGGCCTCGGTCGGCTGCAGCTTCGCCGGTTCGCTCGGCTTCATGATCGTAATGCGGGTCCTGCAGGGGATCGGCGGAGGCGGTCTCGCCCCCACCGAACAGTCGATCTTCGCCGACAGTTTTCCGCCCCGCCTGCGCCCCCAGGCCTTCGCCCTGTATGGGCTGACCGTGGTGCTCGCCCCGGCGATCGGGCCGGTGCTGGGCGGCTTCCTCACCGATAACCTGTCCTGGCACTGGGTGTTCCTGATCAACCTGCCGGTCGGGCTGCTCTCGCTCGTGCTCGTGCATCTGTTCGTCTACGAGCCCGAGGCGCTGAAGCGCGACCGCGCACGGCTGCTGGCGAAGGGGCTCGATATCGACTATGTCGGCTTCGCGGCGGTGGTGCTCGGCTTCGGCGCGCTGCAGGTGCTGCTCGACCGCTACCAGCAGGACGACGGGTTCTCTTCGGATTTCATCATGGCGCTGGGCATCGTCAGCCTGGTGGCGATCAGCTTTCTGGTGCTGTGGGAATTGCAGCACCGCCAGCCGGTGGTGAATGTCCGCCTGCTCGGCATCCGCAGCTTCGCGGTCTCCTCGGGCGTGATGTTCCTGATCGGCTTCATGCTGATCAGCACGACCCAGCTGCTGCCGCAGCTGACCCAGACGCTGATGGGCTATGACGCCACCACCGCCGGGCTTTCGCTGGGCGCCGGCGGGGTGGTCACGCTGCTGGTGATGCCGCTCGCCGGCATCGTCACCGGCCGGCTGATCGCGGCGCGCTGGCTGATCCTGGGCGCGCTGATCACCTCCGGCCTGGCGCTGCTGCATATGAGCCGGCTCGATCTCGGCATGTCCTTCGAGACGGTGGCGCAGGCGCGCATGTTCCAGGCGGTGGCGCTGCCGTTCCTGTTCATCCCGATCACCGCCGTTTCGTATAACGGGCTGCCGCCGGACAAGAGCAACGATGCCTCCGCGATCATCAATCTGATGCGCAACCTGGGCGGCAGTTTCGGCGTTTCCTTCGCGAGCACCATGCTCGCCTGGCGCACCCAGTTCCACCACGCGCGGCTGGCCGAAAGCATCACCCCTTATGCCGATCTGCATGGCCAGACGCTGCTGCAGATCGGCCAGGCGGTGCAGACACAGGCCACGGTGATGAGCTATCTCGACGTGTTCCGGGTGCTCGGTTATGTCGCGCTGGCGGTCGCGCCGGTGGTGCTGCTGCTGCGTTGCGCGCCGAAGGGAGCCCCTGCCCATGGCCACTGAACCGCGCCGGGAGGGCGGAGGCGGGCGGCGCAAATTGGTGCCGCTGGCAATGGCTGTGGCTGTGGCCGGCTGCACTATGGGGCCGGAT
>DAICZL010000780.1 GCA_027311165.1 bacterium | reverse complement strand
CTCCGGCACGCCGGGGGCGGGCCGGAGGCATCGGAACCCAAGGCCCATCCGGCGCGTCACCCCGCACACCCGATCGCGCGCGGCACGCACGCCGCCTCGCGGGACAGGATCGGCAGGGCGGCTCAGCTGCGCTCGGCGAGCGGCACGTAATCGCGCTTTGCCGGCCCGGTATAGATCTGGCGCGGGCGGCCGATGCGCTGCGAGGGATCCTCGATCATCTCTTTCCACTGGCTGATCCAGCCGACGGTGCGGGCGACGGCGAACAGCACGGTGAACATGCTGGTCGGGAAGCCCATCGCCTTGAGGATGATCCCCGAATAGAAATCGACGTTCGGATACAGTTTGCGCTCGACGAAATAGGGATCGTGCAGCGCGATCTTCTCGAGCTCGACCGCGAGATCGAGCAGCGGATCGTCCACGATGCCGAGTTCGCGCAGGACCTCGTGGCAGGTGGCCTGCATGATCTTCGCCCGCGGGTCGTAGTTTTTGTACACCCGATGGCCGAAGCCCATCAGTCGCACGCTGCTGTTCTTGTCCTTCACCTTGCTGATGAACTCGGGGATACGGTCGACATGGCCGATCTCGGCCAGCATCTTCAGCACCGCCTCGTTGGCGCCGCCATGGGCCGGGCCCCACAGGCTGGCGATGCCGGCGGCGATGCAGGCGAAGGGGTTCGCCCCGGTCGATCCGGCGAGCCGGACGGTGCTGGTCGAGGCGTTCTGCTCATGGTCGGCATGCAGGATCAGGATGCGGTCCATCGCCCGCACCAGGACCGGGTTGGGCTGCCACGGCTCGGACGGTACCGCGTTGAACATGTAAAGAAAATTGGCGGGGTAGGTGAGATCGTTGCGGGGATACATGAACGGCTGGCCGATCGAGTATTTATACGCCCAGGCGGCGATCGTCGGCAGCTTGGCGATCAGCCGGAAGGCGCTGATCCGCCGGTGCTGCTCGTCATTGATGTCGAGACTGTCGTGGTAGAAGGCGGACAGCGCGCCGACCACCCCGCACATCACCGCCATCGGGTGAGCATCGCGACGGAAGCCGTTGTAGAAGGCGCGGATCTGCTCGTGCAGCATGGTGTGCATGGTGACACCCTGGACGAAGACCTTGCGCTCCGACGCGTTCGGCAGTTCGCCGTTCAGCAGCAGATAGGCGACCTCGAGGAAGGTCGATTGTTCCGCCAGCTGTTCGATCGGATAGCCGCGATGCAGCAGGATCCCCTCATCGCCGTCGATATAGGTGATCTTGCTGTCGCAGGCCGCCGTGCCGCCATAGCCGGGATCATAGGTGAAGATCCCCATTTCGCCATACATCTTGCGGATATCGGCGACCGAGTGGCCGATGGTGCCGTGGATCAGCGGCAGTTTCATCGACTTGTTGGAGCCATCGATCGTAACCGTGACGCTGCCGTTGGCGGTGCCGCTCATGCGACGTTCCTTTCGCTCGGAGGGGGCAGGTTCGGATGGGCTGCCCGGGGCGGCGCCGCTGCGGCGCCAGATTGGGCTAAGCTATCGGTGCATCACGCTGCACCGCAACCTTCGCGCCTGCAATATGGGTCGGTGCACAGCCCGCGACCCCCGCCGCAACCAGCGGCTTGCGCCGTGACGGGGCGATCGGGGGCGTGCCGGTGCGCTGTCCGCCGCAGCCCTGTGGGTGTGCTCAGCGGCTGGCGGCCGCGCCGGAGGGCAGCGCTTCGGTCCGGCGGGCGGCCATCGCCGCGTTGAGATCGCGCCCGCCGGCCACGCAGGTGGCCAGCGCCCGGCCCATGCCGTCGCTGCCCTGCAGCCGGCAATCCACGTCCCTCTCGCGCACCAGCCGGGCGAGCGCATTGGCCGCATCCACCCCGCAATCGAACGTCGCCCCGTCCGCTGCCCGGCAGGTCTGCCCCCGCGCCGGCGGATCGATCCCCACCAGCCGCACCACCGTGCTGCCCAGCCGCAGCGTTCCGGCATCGACCACCGCGACCGCGCCGGCGCCGGCGGTCACGTGCTCGGGCGGCGGGCTGACCCGGCCGAACATCTGCGAGGACAGGCCGGTCAGCAGCGCGAGCCCGATCGCCACGGCCCCGACCAGCCCGATCACGAGGGTGCCGCCGACCCGGTTGCTCGGGGCGGGCAGGGCGGAGGGACGGAATATTCGGCGCGGACGACGGAGCGGCAAGCGCATCTTCCCGGAGGCTGGCGCCAGGGTCTGGCGAAGGAACAGCGTCCAGCCCTAGCGCGACGGGGCAAGCAGATGCAATACGCCTGTTGGCGAGCAACACGGAATCGTGCAGCTTCAGAGACTTCCGGGCCGGCCGCGCCCCCGGCTCGGCTGCGGCGGCGGCTTCGGGCACGGGCTGACGCTCACCGGAACGCCTGGCGCTCATCGGAACGCCTGGTGCTCATCGGAACGCCTGGCGCTCACCGGAACACCTGGCGCTCACCGGAACGCCTGGTGCTCATCGGAACGCCTGACGCTCATCGGAACGGGGTCTGGCTGCGATGCCCCGCCCCGGGCGGGCGGCGCGCCTCCGTTCCCGGCCGGACCCGGCGGCGCTCTGCCAGCGTGTCTTGTTCTAGGCCCAGAACGGCTCGAGTTTGCGGAATTTCCGCCAGGTCTCGGACAGGGTCTTGTGTCCGTCCCTGTGCCGGGCGGCAGCGAAGCCGCGCACGATGCCGATCGCCAGGGCATGGCGCGCATCGCGGCCGGGCAACTGCGCGAGCAGCCCCGCCGCCACCGCGGCATCGTTCACATGGCCGAGCCGTTCCTGCAGCGCCGCCAGGCGGCGCAGAAAGCGCTCGGTGGCGCGGCCGGGATGGAGGGGGGCGAAGAATTCCGCCGCATAGCGCAGCCGCTTGCCGGCGAGGCGCAGTTCGTGCAGCGCCTCGGGCGGGAGATCCGCCAAATCGGCAGGCGCTTGAAGGACTTTCTTCAAGCGCTTGTCGAGCGCGCGGGCAGCGAAGGGGCCAAGCTTGCGCTTCGCGCCCTGCGGCGTCCGGGCAGCGGCCCTGCCGGGCGTTTCCGGCCCGGCTTCTCCGGCCTCCGGCGGGGGCGCGGGCGATGCCCCGGGCGGCAGGGCCGCCTCCCCGGCCGAGCCGGCGATGGCCGGCTCCGCCAGCGGCAGGTCTGCCGGCGGCGGCAGCGACGGTGCCGCGGCGAGCAGTGCGAGCCGGACCCCGAGCGCGCGGAACGCCTCGCCCGTCAGTTCCGCGCGCAGCGCCGCGTAGCAGGCGAGGCGGCGGCGCTCGGTCGCCGCGATGAGCCAGGCGATCGCCGGCTCCTCGGGGAAGCTTTCGGCGACGCGGGCGGCGAGGCCGGTCGCGAACACGTCCCAGTCCCGCGCCGGCCCCAGCACCCGGTTCAGCCCCGACAGCGCCGCTTTCAGCGCGGCCAGATCGGTTCCGGCGGCGGTCTCCCCGAACACCGCCAGCGCCGCGCGCAGCCGGCGCAGCGCCACCCGCATCTGGTGGACCGGCTCCGGCCCCTGATCCTGCGCGGCGGCCGGTGCCCAGTGCAGCAGCACCCGCGCCAGATGTCCGGCGATGCCGGCGAAGGCCGCGGGGACGGACTGCTCCGGCTGCACCGGCGCGGCGCCGAGCGGCGGATCGGGCAGGCGGATGCCACGCGCCAGTGCCAGGCCTTCGGCGGCGAGGCCATGGGCGGGCACTGCGAGATCGAGCGGCCCGGCGAGATCGAGGGCGAGCGCCAGGGCGGCTCCGCCCGGGCCCGAGAGCTGCAGCCGGCAGCATTCCTGCGCACGCGTCAGGCCGCGCACCGCGCCTTCGATCAGGCTCAGCGCCAGTTCCGCGCCATCGCCGTCCCGCCGCAGGGTGAGCCGGGTCTCGCGCCCCTCGAAGGCGGCACAGGGCAGCAGCGCTGCCGGCAGGTGGGCATCGAGCGACCCCGGCTCATCGGCTTCGGCCAGCACCGGGCTCGGCGCGCCGGGCGGCCAGGGCGGCTCGCCCCCGGGGCCCAGCTGCTCCAGCCGCCAGCGCCCGTCCTGCTCGGCGAGCACCCGCCCGGAGCCAGCCAGCGCGCAATCGGCACTGTCGTGCCAGATGATCCGCAGCCGCCGCTTCCGGGCGCGGTCGCGCCGCGACCAGCCGGCCGGGCGCAGCCTCCAGAGCCGTGCCGCCGCGGCCGGTGGCAGGGCGAATTCGAGCGTGATCATCCGCTCCATGCGGCGGGTTCGGGCAGGTCGCTCGGGCAGAGGAAGCGGGTCAGCCGCCCGCCGCCCTCGGTCAGGGTCCGCCACGGGCCGGCCACGGCGAATTCGGCCAGCGCCGCGGTGGGGAAACCCCCGGCGAGGCGGCGGATGGCGGGATCGGTTCCGGCCAGGGCGTGGGCGCCGGCCAGCAGCATCGCCAGATCGTGGATACCCGGGTTATGGGCGAGCAGCAGCACCGAGCGGGCGGTCTCGGCGACGCTGTTCAGCACCTGCAGCAATTGCGGCGCGGCGGCGAGATACAGCGCGTCCATCGGCTCGATCAGCGGCGTGTCGTCCCAGGGCTCCAGCGTTTCGAGCGTCTGGAGGGTGCGGCGGGCGGAGGAGACCAGCACGATGTCGGGGGCGAGGCCCAGATCGCGCATCGCCCGGCGCATCATCCCCGCCGCGGCGCGGCCCGAGGCGTTCAGCGGGCGCGCGTGGTCGGCGAGCTTCGGATCATCCCAGGACGATTTGGCGTGGCGCAGGAGCAGCAGCTGGCGCATGGCGGCCCGGTCATCCCCCCTCGGACGTTCGCAGCGATCCTGCCACGCGCGCCGGCTCTTGTCCTGCCTGCATCCGCGATGCTCTGGCGCAGGACGGGCTGGGGGGGCGGATCAAGGCGGATGGACCCGCCGGCGGTGGCGATC
>DAICZL010000778.1 GCA_027311165.1 bacterium | reverse complement strand
GGGCAAGCGGAGGGGTGTGGCGCGGATGGCAGGGCCAGTGCCTGGCTGCCCGATCCGGGCCGCTTTCGCGGCGGCGTGCTCGCGGAGCGGTCAGGATCCCGCCAGGCGCGAGGCGCGGTTCGCCTGCCCTGCCGGCCGATGGTTGGACCGCACCGGCCGCGTATGCTACGCGCCGCGGTCATGTCCTCTTCCCTGCCCCTCATCGCCGTGCTGAACGGCCCCAACCTCAACATGCTCGGCCTGCGCCAGCCGGCGATCTATGGCCGTGCCACCATCGATGATGTCGAGCAGCTCTGCGCCGAGGCGGCCGAGCAGCTGGGCCTCGCCATCGATTTCCGCCAGACCAACGGCGAGGGCGAGCTGATTTCCTGGGTTCAGGAATGCCGCGGCCGGGCGGCGGGGATCGTGATCAATCCGGCCGGATATACCCATACCTCGGTGGCGCTGATGGATGCCCTGCTGACCACGGATCTGCCGGTGATCGAGGTGCATATCAGCAACATCCACCGCCGCGAGGCCTTCCGCCACCACTCCTATGTCTCGCAGGCCGCGGTGGGCGTGATCTGCGGCCTGGGCGTGCGCGGCTATGCGCTGGCGCTCTCCGCCATGGCCGACCTGCTGCTGGAGGGAAGCCCATGAGCCGCATCCAGATCGACACCGACGCGATCCGGGCGCTGGCCACGATCCTGACCGATACCGGCCTGACCGAGATCGAGATCGTCGAGAAGGACAGCCGCATCCGGGTGGCCCGCGCGCCCGCACCGGTCACCGCCTATACCGCGCCCCCGGTGATGGCGCCACCGCCGGCGGTGCCGGCGGCTCCGGCCGCGCCGGCCGAGGCGGACGATGCCGACCATCCCGGGGCGGTGCTGAGCCCGATGGTCGGCGTCGCCTATCTTTCGGCCGAGCCCGGCGCGCCTTCCTTCGTCAGCGTGGGCCAGAGCGTGAGTGCCGGGCAGACCCTGCTGCTGATCGAGGCGATGAAGACCTTCAACCAGATCAAGGCGCCGAAATCCGGCGTCGTGGCCCGCGTGCTGGTCGGTTCGGGCACGCCGGTCGAGTACGGCGAGGTCCTGATGGTGCTGGAATAGCCGCTTGTTCCACAAAATCCTGATCGCCAATCGCGGCGAGATCGCGCTGCGGGTGCAGCGCGCCTGCCGCGAACTCGGCATCCCCACCGTTGCCGTGCACTCCACGGCGGATGCTGAGGCGATGCATGTGCGACTGGCCGATGAAAGCGTGTGCATCGGCCCGCCCCCGGCGCGGGAGAGTTACCTCAACATCCCCGCCATCCTCTCGGCCGCGGCGATCACCGGAGCGGATGCGATCCATCCCGGCTACGGATTCCTGTCCGAGAATGCCGATTTCGCCGAGATGGTGGAGGCGCACGGCCTGACCTTCATCGGCCCCTCGCCGGCGCATATCCGCATGATGGGCGACAAGATCGCCGCCAAGACCGCGATGGCGGCCCTCGGCGTGCCGCTGGTGCCGGGCTCGGACGGCGAGGTGACCGATCTCGATCAGGCCCGTGCGGTGGCCGCGCGGATCGGCTACCCGGTGCTGATCAAGGCCGCCGCCGGCGGGGGCGGGCGGGGGATGAAGGTCGCGGAGGACGCCGCGGCGCTGGACGATGCCTGGCGCATGGCCCGCACCGAGGCCCGCGCCGCGTTCGGCAACGATGCCGTCTACCTGGAGAAGTATCTCGACCGCCCGCGCCACATCGAATTGCAGATCCTGGCCGATTCGCATGGCGCGGTGGTGCATCTGGGCGAGCGGGACTGCAGCCTCCAGCGCCGCCACCAGAAGCTGCTGGAGGAAGCCCCCAGCCCGGCGCTGACCGCTTCCCAGCGCAGCGCGCTGGGCGAGACCGTCACCGCGGCGCTGGCGCAGCTCGGCTACCGCAACGCCGGCACGCTGGAATTCCTGTATCAGGACGGGCAGTTCGCCTTCATCGAGATGAACACCCGCCTGCAGGTCGAGCACCCGGTGACCGAGATGGTCTGCGGCATCGACCTGGTGCGCGAGCAGATCCGCATCGCCACCGGCGCGCGGCTCGGCTTCACCCAGCAGGACGTGCGGTTTTCCGGCCACGCCATCGAATGCCGGATCAATGCCGAGGATCCGGAGACCTTCATGCCCACCCCGGGCCGGATCAGCGCGTTCCATGCGCCGGGGGGCCTGGGGGTGCGGGTCGATTCGGCGCTGTATGCCGGCTACATGGTGCCGCCCTTCTATGACAGCCTGGTGGCCAAGCTGATCGTGCACGCGCCCACCCGGCCGGAGGCGATCGGGCGGTTGCGCCGGGCGATCGAGGAATTCGCGGTGCTGGGGATCAAGACCACACTGCCGCTGCACCGACGGATCGTCGATGATCCGCAGTTTCAGGCCGGCGACTACACGATCCATTGGCTGGAGCGTTTCGTCGGGCAGTCGTGACGGCGGCTGGGCCGAAGGGCAGGGCCCAGGGTTCGGCCCTGGTTTCCCGGTCGCAGGGGGTTCGGCGAAAGCGAAGCCCAGCCCCCCGGGCTTGCGTGTTTTTCCCATCGAGGGGCGGGTTGGCCGGCATGTCGCACGCCGCCGGCTTGGGCGGTGATCGGCGGCTCGAGGAC
>DAICZL010000773.1 GCA_027311165.1 bacterium | reverse complement strand
TCCTCCGCCCGCTCGGCCGGCGCACGAACAGGTCTCCCCGAACGGGAACCATGCGCGCCGGCCCGTGTTGATCCGGCAACCGCCCCGGCGCGCGGGCGGTGGATGTGCTTCCCACGGGAAGTCCCAGGAACGGAAGGATGCCAGGATGGACAAGGACCGGATCGACGGCGCGGCCAATCAGGTCAAGGGCGCGACCAAGGAAGTCGTCGGCAAGCTGACGGGCGATCGCAAGACCGAAGCCGAGGGAACCCTGCAGAAGGCCGCCGGCCAGGTGCAGAGCGCCGTCGGCAAGGCCAAGGACGATGTCCGCGACGCCGTGAACAAGTAACTGCCAACCGGGCGGCGGCGTGGCCTGCGCCGCCGCCTGCCTGCAGACCCGCACAAAGGAATTTCACAATGGACCAGGAAGACGTGAAGGGCGCGCTGCGTGGCGCCGCCGGCAAGGTCGAGGATGTCGCCGGGGAGTTCGCCGGCCAGACCCGCCGGGCCGCCCGCCAGGCGCAGACCCTCGGCAGCGATGCCGTGCACCAGATGCGTGGGCTGACGGTGGACCAGCCGCTGACGGCACTGCTGCTGGCCGGGGCGGCCGGTTTTCTGCTCGGCTCGCTGCTGCGGCGGCCATGAGGGCCCGTTCCTCTGGCGAACGCTGCCCTCTGGCAAATGCTGCCCTCTGGCAAATGCTGCCCTCTCTCTGGCAAATGCTGCCGGCCAGCAGTGACCCACCCGCCCGTAGACAGGGCGCGTAGTGCGATGACCGGGGGTGCCATCGGTCTGCTCCGCATCGCGGGCCCCATCTCCGGGTCCGGGCACCGCGCAACGGCGTGCCCAGCCGATGCGTGCCAAGCCGGTACGCGCCCGGACTATAAAGGGCGCGCGCCGCCCCCGTCCGTTGGAGGCAGCCCGGTCGGGGGCGCTGGGGAGATGATGCCAGCGCGTTCGCCAGGGCGCCCGACCGCGACTGCCGGCCCAAGGCCGCTCCGGCACCGCCAGGCGCCCTGGCCATCATGGTGGCGCTGGATGCCAGCTTGCCGGCACGCCGCCAGCCGAACCGATGCCCGGCGGAACCGATGCACCGCCCTGGCCCGAACGGCCGCGGCCGGTTGGCGGAATTTGCACCCGCGATGCATCTCATGACGTCGCCACCCCGCCGGGTCGGGGAACGGCGGGTCCAGGACGGGTTCCCCGGAGCCGCCATGGGGGACGGAGAACAGGAGCCGCTAAACCCCGAGCGGCCCCAGCCGGATCACCGGAACCTCTTCCCCCGCCTCCTGCGCCGGCGCGTGCGGCGGGCGCAGGATCAGCGCATCCGCCGCCGCCAGGCTCCGCAGCATCGCGGAATCCTGCACCGCGAAGGGGGTTGCAACCCATCCACCCGCCGCGTCCTTGGTCAGGGTGGCACGCAGGTGGTCGGCGCGCTGGTCGTTCGCCCGCAAAGGGGCGCCGAGCTTCGCCGTCTCCGGCTCCGCCGCTGCCCCCGGCTCGCCCGACAGGCGCGCGATCGCCGGCAGCAGGAACAGGATCGCACAAACCAGTGCCGAGACCGGGTTGCCCGGCAGTCCCAGCAGCGGCACCCCGTGGCCGGCCTCACGCAGCCGGCCGAACATCAGCGGCTTGCCCGGGCGCATCGCGATCTTCCAGAAATCCAGATCGAGCCCGCGCGTCGCAAGCCCCGCCGCCACCAGATCGTGATCGCCCACGCTCGCTCCGCCGGTGGTGACCAGCAGGTCGACGCCATCGAGCGCGTCCACAGCCGCGCCGATCGCACCGATCTCGTCACGCGCCAGCGGCAGCACCATCGGCGCGCCGCCGGCAGCGCGCACCAGCGCCGCCAGCGCGTGGGCATTGGAGCTGACGATGCCGCCGGCGGGGATCGCCTCGCCCGGCAGGGTGATTTCATCGCCGGTGGCCATGATCGCGACGCGCGGGCGGCGATGCACCCTCAGCCAGGGATGGTTGGCCGCGGCGGCCAGGCCGATATCGCGCGCGTTCAGCCGCCGTCCAGGCGCGATCACCGTCTCGCCGGCGGCGAAATCCTGCCCGGCGCGGCGGATATGCCGCCCGGGCGCCATCGTTTCCTGCACGCGCACGTGCTCGCCCCTGCGCTCGGCGTCTTCCTGCAGCAGCACGGTATCGGCGCCGGCGGGCATCACGCTGCCGGTGAACAGCCGCAGCGCCTGGCCGGCCGACAGGCTGCCGGCAAACGGGTGACCGGCCGGGGCGGCGCCGATCACGTGCAGCACATTGCCTGCCTGGGCATCGGCTGCGCGCAGCGCGTAGCCGTCCATCGCCGAGACATCGACCGGCGGCTGGGACAGCCGCGCCACGACCGGCGCGGCGGCGACGCGGCCCCAGGCTTCGGGCAGCGAGACGATCTCCGCGGCGGTGGGGCGCAGCCCGGCGAGGATCCGGGCGCGGGCGTCCGCGATGGAGATCATGCGCCCGGACGCCTCGCGGCCATCGCCCCGCGGAGCGCGCGCCGGGCGCGGATGCCGTCGCAGGACCCGGACCGGCAACCGCGCCGGGCGCGGATGCCTTCGCAGGATCCGGACCGGCAACCGCGCCGAGGGAAAAGACCGGCCGCGTCCTGGCCCCACAGGCGCCGCATGCCCCTAATCCTGCCGAAACGGGCCGGACTTGCCGCCGGACTTGCTGGTGACCCTGATCGCCTCGATCCGCATGCCACGGTCCACGGCCTTGCACATGTCATAGACGGTCAGCGCCGCCACCGAGGCCGCGGTCAGAGCCTCCATCTCCACCCCGGTGCGTCCGGTGGTGCGCACCGTGGCGGTGATTGCCACCGCCGCTCCCCCCCCGGGCACGCTTCCCGGCGCGGCGTGCAGATCGACCGTCACCGCCGAGATCGGCAGCGGGTGGCACAGCGGGATCAGATCGGCGGTGCGCTTGGCGGCCATGATGCCGGCGAGCCGCGCCACACCCAGCACATCGCCCTTCTTCGCCTGGCCGTCCAGGATCAGGCGCAGCGTCTCCGGCCGCATCACCACGGTCGCCGCGGCGGTCGCGCTGCGGTCGGTTTCCGGCTTGTCGGTGACATCGACCATCACCGCGTTGCCGGCGTCATCCAGATGGCTGAACCGGCCGCTCATGCGCTGGCGTCCAGGCCCAGCAGCGTCCGTGTCGCCGCAGTCACGTCCGGCTGGCGCAGCAGGCTTTCCCCCACCAGGAAGCAGGAGGCGCCGACCCCGCTCAGGCGCTGGATATCGGCCCAGGTGGCGATGCCGCTCTCGGCCACCAGGATACGGTCGGGCGGCAGGAACGGGGCCAGCGTCTCGGTGGTGACGAGATCGGTCTTCAACGTCTTGAGATTGCGGTTGTTGATGCCAATCAGCCGGGTCTGCAGGCCGAGTGCCCGGTCGAGCTCGGCGCGGTCATGCACCTCGGCCAGCACATCGAGATCGAGCGTGCGCGCCAGTTCCTCGAGCGCGCGCGCCTGGGCGTCGCTCAGCGCCGCCAGAATCAGCAGGATGCAATCCGCCCCCATCGCCCGGCTTTCGTGGATCTGCCAGGGATCGAGGATGAAATCCTTGCGCAGCACCGGCAGTTTGACCGCCTGGCGGGCGGCGGTCAGATGTTCGGGGCTGCCCTGAAAATGCGGCGCGTCGGTCAGAACCGAGAGGCAGGTGGCGCCGCCGTCGCGATAGGCGCGGGCAAGTTCGGCCGGATCGAACACGTCGCGGATCAGCCCGCCGGAGGGCGAGGCGCGCTTGATCTCGGCGATCAGCCCGGTGCGGCCCTTGACGATCGCCTGTTTCAGCGCCGCGCAGAAGCCGCGGGGAGGCTCCTGGGCGGCAATCCGGGCGCGGAACGCCTCGATCGGGGTGTCGGCCTTGCGCCGCGCCACCTCGGCCAGGGTCTCGCGGCAGATCGCCCCCAGAACATCGGGCGTGACATCGCTCAAAAGGGTCATCCACTTTCCTGTATCGGCTGCGGGCCTGTGGCCACCGGGTCTCCAAGGCGCTCGTTGCTGGAAGGCCCCTCGGGGGCACCTCCAGGGAATGCGAGGTCCGGGAAGCGCTGCTCCCTCGCTCGTCTGCACAGGGCGGAGCCCTCTGGCCTTGCCGTGCCGCCTCCCGATCCCTCAGGGCGACGAAGCAGGCAGCGGTGCCAGGCGGCGCAGCGTGTCCAGCGCCGATGCGGCCGCGCCGCTGTCGATCGCCCGCGCCGCCACCGCCACCCCCTGGCGCAGATCCCGCGCCTGGCCGGCAACGACCAACGCCGCCGCAGCATTGAGCAGCACCGTATCACGATATGGTCCCGGCGCGCCGTCCAGCAGCGCGGCCAGCGCCTGCGCGTTCTGGCTGGCATCGCCGCCGGCGATCGCCTCGATCGGCGCCGCGTCCAGCCCGGCATCCGCGGCGGTGACGGTGAATTCGCGGATCACGCCATCGGCCAGCGCCGCGACCCGGTTGGGCCCGGCCAGGGTCAGCTCGTCCAGACCCTGGCCGTGCACGATCCACACCGCTTCCGAGCCCAGCCGGCCAAGCGCCTCGGCCATCGGGCGGACCCAGTGGGGAGCGAACACGCCGGTCAGCTGCCGCCGCACCCCGGCGGGATTGGCGAGCGTACCGAGCAGGTTGAAGATCGTTCGGGGGCCGAGTTCCACCCGCGGGCCGGCAGCGTGGCGCAGCGCGGCATGATGGCGCGGGGCGAACAGGAAGGCGCAATTGGCGGCGATCAGGATCTCCGGCAGGCGTTCCAGCTTCACGTCGATATCGACGCCCAGCGCGACCAGAACATCCGCCCCGCCGGTGCGCGAGGACAGGGCCCGGTTGCCGTGCTTGGCGACCGCGACGCCGCTGCCGGCCACGACGAAGGTCACGGCGGTGGAGACGTTCAGCGTGCCGGCGCCATCGCCGCCGGTGCCACAGACATCGATCGCATCTTCCGGCGCCTCGACCGCCAGCATCCGCGCCCGCATCGCCCGCACCGCGCCGGCGAGTTCCGCCACGGTCTCGCCGCGCACCCGCATGGCCATCAGCAGCCCGGCGATCTGCGCCTGGGTCGCCTCGCCGGACATGATGGCGCCGAAAGCGGCTTCGGCCTCGGCCTCGGACAGGGTCTCGCCCTCCGCGAGCCGGCCGAGAACCGGTTTCAGACTGCCGGACATGGCGATCCGTCCGGCGCAGGCTCCGCTCGGCACACGGCCTCCGGCCCGATGACGCCGCGCATCGAAGCCCGCCCGCCCGACCGGGTTGCGCATGCCCGAGCCCAAGGCGCGGGCGACTCGCGGCGGCCCGCAGCACCGCGCCGTCGCGACGGCTGCAGGCTCATGGCTGGCTCCGCGGCGGCGGCGGACGGACCGGCACCGGCACCGGCACTCAGGCGGCGCGCGCCGGGGCGTTGGTGCCGCGGGCAATCGCCAGAAAATTTCCTAGAATTTCATGGCCATACTGGCTGGCTATGCTCTCGGGATGGAACTGCACGCCAAACACTGGCAGGGCGCGATGACGGATCGCCATGATCTGCCGCTCCCCGGTCTCGGGCGCGGTCCAGGCGGTAGCTACCAGCACCTCCGGCAGGGTTGCCTCCGGCACCACCAGGCTGTGGTAGCGTGTCGCTTCGAACGGGCTGGGCAGGCCGGCCAGAATATCGGTGGAACAGTGGACGATGCGGCTGACCTTGCCATGCATCGGCACCGGAGCACGCACGACCTGCCCGCCGAACGCCTCGCCGATCGCCTGATGGCCGAGACACACGCCAAGGATCGCGACCCGGCCGGCAGCCGCCTTGATCAGGTCCAGGCAGATGCCGGCCTGGCTCGGGGTGCAGGGACCGGGCGAGATCACGATTGCCTCGGCCCGCATCGCCAGCGCCTCGTCCACGCTCAGCGTGTCGTTGCGGCGCACCTCGCAGCGCGCGCCGAGATCGCCCAGGAAGTGCACCAGGTTGAAGGTGAAACTGTCGTAGTTGTCGATCAGCAGGATCATGATGCGCGCATCCTGCGCGGCCGGGCTGACGGGGTCAACTTGCCGGGGAACCGCGCGCCCAGGGGCGATGACGGCCGGCCGAAGCCCCGGGCGCGTTCCAGGGGCCCGACCGCCGATGCCCCAGGGGGGGAGTGGGGCCGAGGCGCTGGCCCTGATCGCCAGTCGCCGGGCAATACGCCCGGGAGAACGCAGATCCGCAGCGGCCAGGCTTGCCGCCCGATTGCGAGTGCTCTAACTCAGGCAACGTTAACGTGCCGGAAATGCAGGGTTTCGGGGGGGCAGCATGGACAGGCAGGCCGGTGCCGACAGCGGGCCCCCCGGCATGGACGCAGCGGCCGACTGGCCGCTCGCCGTCTACCGGATTCTGCGGGCCGAACAGGTCCGGCAGGTCTCCTACGTGCCCGATGCCGGCCACGCCCGGCTGATCTCGCTGCTGCGCCAGGACCCGGAGATGGCCTGCCACGTGCTGACCACCGAGGAGGAAGGCGTGGCCATCGCCGCCGGCGCCTGGCTTGGCGGCCAGCGCAGCGTGGTGCTGATGCAGTCGAGCGGCGTTGGCAACTGCATCAACATGCTGTCGCTGGCGACGGTCGGGCGGTTTCCACTGCTGATGCTGGTGACGATGCGAGGCGAATGGGCGGAGTTCAATCCCTGGCAGGTACCGATGGGACGCGCGGGCGAGCCCGCCCTGGCGGCGATCGGGATCCGCACCCTGCGCGCGGAGACTCCGGCCGATCTGGTGGCGAGCGTCGCCGCGGCGGCCAGGCTGGCCTTTGCCGCCGATCAGCAGATGGCCGTGATCATCGCCCAGCGTCTGCTCGGGGAAAAGCAATGGTGACCCCGCCGGCGGGGACGCTGGACCGCCGGGCGGTGGTGGCGCAGCTGCTGCGCGGGCGGGGCGAGATGCTGGTGGTGAGCGGGCTCGGCTCACCCAGCTACGATGTGCATGCCGCCGGCGACCATGACGGAAATTATTACCTGTGGGGCGCGATGGGGGCGGCTGCGCTGGTCGGCCTCGGCCTGGCGCAGGCGCAGCCGGGCCGCAAGGTGCTGGTGATCACCGGTGATGGGGAAATGCTGATGGGCCTCGGCGGGCTCGCGACGATCGCGGTCGCGGGGCCGGCCAATCTGGTGATCGTGGTGCTCGATAACGGCCATTACGGAGAAACCGGGATGCAGCGCAGCCATACCGGCTTCGGTCTGGATCTGGCCGACATCGCCCGGGCGGCGGGATTCGCGCAGACCGCGATCCTGCGGGACATGGACGCGGTGGCCGCGCTGGCAGACACGCTGGCGGCGGCCGCCAGCGGGCCGCGGCTGTATGTCGTAAAGATCGCGGCCGCTGCCACGGCTCGCTCGCTGCCGCCACGCGATGGCGTGCATGGCAAGAACCGGCTGCGCGCGCATCTGGGTCTGAACGTGTCCTGATCACCGGCAGCAGGAGACCCCCCCAGCCCGTCCCCGCGACACCCCGTTGGCGAC
>DAICZL010000772.1 GCA_027311165.1 bacterium | reverse complement strand
ATCGACATGCAGACCGATTTCTGCGGCCAGGGCGGCTATGTGGACAAGATGGGCTATGATCTGTCGCTGACCCGCGCGCCGATCGGCCCGATCAGCACGGTGCTGGCCGCCTTCCGCGCCAGGGGTTTCCACGTGATCCACACCCGTGAAGGCCATCGGCCGGATCTGTCGGACCTGCCGGAGAACAAACGCTGGCGATCCCGGCGCATCGGCGCCGGCATCGGCGATCCAGGTCCCTGCGGCAAGATCCTGGTGCGCGGAGAACCGGGCTGGGAGATCATCCCCGAACTGGCCCCCGCCCCCGGTGAAGTGGTGATCGACAAACCGGGCAAGGGCAGCTTCTGCGCCACCGATCTGGAACTGATCCTGCGCACCCGCGGCATCCGCAACATCGTGCTGAGCGGCATCACCACCGATGTCTGCGTGCACACCACCATGCGCGAAGCGAATGATCGCGGCTTCGAATGCCTGCTGCTGGCGGATTGCTGCGGCGCCACCGATCCTGCCAACCACCAGGCCGCGCTGCACATGGTGAAGATGCAGGGCGGGGTGTTCGGCGCGGTGGCCGACAGCGCGACCCTGCTGGCGGCGCTGCCATGAAAGCGATCGGGGTCGAGGCGATCGCCGTCAGCAAGCGCTTCGGCACCTTCCGGGCATTGGACGATGTGTCGCTGAAGGTCGGCGCCGGATCGGTGCACGCGCTGCTGGGCGAGAACGGCGCCGGCAAGTCCACGCTGGTGAAATGCCTGCTGGGCTATTATCGCGCCGATGGCGGCAGCTTCCTGGTGGACGGGCGGGAGGCGACCATCGACCGCCCGGCCGATGCCGACGCGATGGGCCTGGGCATGGTCTATCAGCATTTCACCCTGGTGCCATCGATGACGGTCGCCGAGAACCTGGTGATGTCGCGCGCCGATGTGCCCGCGGTGATCGACTGGGCGGGCGAACGCGCGGTGATCGAGGGTTTCATGGCGCGGATGCCGTTACGGATTCAGCTGGATGTGCCGGTGGGCCAGCTCGCCGCCGGGGAGCGCCAGAAGACCGAGATCCTGAAGCAGCTCTATCTGCAGCGCCGCTTCCTGGTGCTGGACGAACCGACCTCGGTTCTGACGCCGCAGGAAGCCGAGGAGATGCTGGGCTTCGTCCGCGGCCTGACAAAGGCGGGCGAGATCAGCGTGGTGATCATCACCCACAAGATGAAGGAGGTCGCACGCTTCGTCGACGACCTGACGGTGCTGCGCCGCGGCCGGGTCGCCGGCGGCGGCTCGGCCCGCACGCTCGGTCCGGCGGAACTCACCGCCATGATGATCGGCGAGCCGCAGGCACCCGCCGACCCCGAACGCCGCGGCGTGCCCGGTGCTGAACCGCTGCTCGCGGTCGTGGGGCTGCGCACCGAGGGGGATCTCGGCCGCCACGGCCTCGACATCGCCGCGCTGTCGGTGCGCCGGCACGAGATCGTCGGCATCGCCGGGGTTTCGGGCAATGGCCAGAAGGAGCTGGTGGAGGTGCTGGGCGGCCAGCGGCGGCCGGCCTCCGGCAGTGTCAGCGTGGCCGGCAGCGCCTATCACGCGGGCCGGGCGGAAGCGCAGGCGCGACGGGTGCGGGTGCTGCCCGAGGAGCCGCTGCGCAATGGCTGCGTGGGCCGGATGTCGGTTGCCGACAATCTGAACCTGCGCAGCTTCGACCACACAGCCGACGGGCACCAGCGGCGGTGGCTCGACCGGCGCGGCATGGCGGCGCGTGCCCAGCGGATGATCGAGGCCTTCGGCATCCGCGCCCCCTCACCCCAGGCGCCGATCCGGGTGCTGTCTGGCGGCAACGTGCAGCGCTGCGTGCTGGCCCGCGAACTGGACGGCGAGGTGGCGCTGCTGATCGTCGCCAATCCCTGCTTCGGCCTCGATGTGAAGGCGGTGGCAGAGGTGCGGGCGCGCATCATGGCGGCGCGCAACACCGGCACGGCGGTACTGCTGGTGTCCGAGGATCTGGACGAGATCCTGGAATTGTCGGACCGCATCGTGGTGATGCGCCAGGGTCAGATCGTGCACGAAACCCCGGGTGCTGGGGCGGATGCGCAGGAAATCGGGCGGCACATGGTGGGGCACTGAAAGCGGCCGGCGCTGGCATCGACCATGGAAGAAAGGCAGCCTGGCAAGGCAAGGCCAGAGGGCTCCGCCCTTTGGAAACCCGACGAGGCCTTGGCCCCAGACCCGTTTCGCCGGGGGGCACTCTCCGCAGGGATGCGCGCTTCAAGGGGGGATGGGGGCACCGCCCGGGCCTTCCTGCCCGGGGGCCGTCCTCACCGCGGCTAGGCCTCGTAGGCCTGGATGGTTTCGCGCAGTTTGGGATAGATCTCGCCCGTCCAGCGCCGGCCGCTGAACACGCCGTAATGGCCGACGCCGGTCTGCAGATGGTGCCGGCGCATCGACGGGCGCAGCCCCTCGCACAGATCGAGCGCCGCCATGGTCTGGCCGATGGCGCAGATATCGTCGTGCTCGCCCTCGACGGTCAGCAGCGCGGTGCGGCGGATGGCGCGCGGCTCCACCGGCGATCCGCGCCAGCGCATCCGCCCGAGCGGCAGAGCATGCTCCTGAAAGATGGTACGGATGGTCTGCAGGTAGAATTCGGCCGGCAGATCCATCACTGCGAAATACTCGTCATAGAAAGCGCGATGGGCGGCGGCACGGCCGGCGTCACCCTCGACAAGGCTGCGATATTGTTCCTCATGCGCCTTGATATGCCGGGGGAGGTTCATGGCCATGAACGCCGCCAGTTGCACATGGCCGGGATAGACACGCCGCATCCGCCCGGCGAAGCGCAGCGGCACGGTGCCGATCAGGTTGCGCTCGAACCAGTCGATCGAGCGGGACTGGGCGAGCGCGTTGACCTTGGTGGGGTTCAGCCTGGTGTCGATCGGGCCGGCCATCAGGGTCATGCTGCGCGGCTGGTCCGGATGATTGTCCTGCGCCATCAACGCCACCGCCGCCAGCACCGGCACGGTAGGCTGGCAGACCGCCAGCACGTGGCTGCCCGGACCGAGCAGCCCGAGAAACTGTATGATATGGGCGATGAAATCGTCGAGGTCGAAGCCGCCCTCGTGCAGCCCCACGTCGCGGGCATTGTGCCAGTCGGTGATGAACACGTCGTTCTCGGGCAGCAGCGTGCGCACCGTGGCGCGCAGCAGCGTCGCGAAATGGCCCGACATCGGCGCCACCACCAGCAGCCGCGGCTGCACCCGGTCAGTATCCTTGGCGAAATGCAGCAGGCTGCCGAACGGGCCAGCATGAACCACCCGCTCTGTCACCGCGATCTCAGCATTGCCGATGCGGGTCGTGGACAGCCCGAACTCCGGCCGCCGGTGACTGGTGCCGGAGCGGGCGATCAGTTCCATCGCCGCGCCGATCCGCCGCCAGGCGGGCCCCGCCGCATCGGGACCGCCATGACCCTGCAGCCATGACACCGCGGCATCGGCGATCATCCTGGCCGACAATGCCCAGTCCTGCTGGGCCTGGATCATCTGATACAGCATCCCGATCAGCCGGCTCCCCCTCGTGGCGCAGCACCACCAGAGAAACGCTAATGCAGTTTCCGTTGCTCTGCGATAGGGTTTCGTTGACGGCGCCACAGCGCCAGCCGGGGAAGCGGAGCGATGACCAGCACGCCACAGACTGCGACACTGGTGATCAGCAGCCGGAACTACTCGTCCTGGTCGCTGCGGGGCTGGCTGCTGATGCGGTTGTCGGGGCTGCCCTTCATTGCCCAGCCTGTCGCCGCCGATGACGCGGCGGCGCGGGCGGAGCTGCTGTTGCGCAGTTCCTCGATCCGGGTGCCGCGGCTGATCCATGCCGGGGTTGAGGTCTGGGACACGCTGGCAATCGCCGAATATCTCAACGAGAGCTGCCCCGAGGCACAGATGCTGCCCGAGGACCGGGCCGCCCGTGCCCGCTGCAGGTCGATCTCGGGGGAGATGCATTCGGGCTTCGAGGCGCTGCGCTCGGCGCTGCCGATGAACCTGCGCAGCCACCGCAAGGGCTTCGTGGTCTGGTCGGCGGCCCGGGCCGATATCGACTGGATCACCGCGATCTGGCGCGACTGCCTGGCCGAATGGGGCGGGCCCTGGCTGTTCGGCGCACGCCGCAGCATCGCCGATGCGATGTATGCGCCGGTGGTGACCCGTCTGCTGACCTACGACGTGGCGGTCGATCCGGTCTCGGCGGGGTATTGCGCGCGGACCATGGCGCTGGCCGACATGGAGGAATGGGTCGCGGCGGCGCAGCAAGAGGTAGAAGAGGTCTCGGAGCTGGAAGTGGAGTTCTAGCGCAACATCCGATCCGATGGACTCATCCGATCGGATAAAATTGCTGAATAAAACAATAAGCAAGAGCAATGGCCGATCGTCCATCAGATCGGGCACCGCTCTTGCAGGCTGCTGAAAACCCTTCCTCGAACCGGCCGCGATCTGTGTCTCCGATCGCGTTCCGGGAGGGTGCGGCGGTGCGATGCGCGGGCGGGATCGGCAGGCAGGCAAGCCGTTCAGCTACGTCCGTCCGGAGGCTCGTGTCCCACAGGCACCATCCGTTGCGGGCGATCAACAGGTCAACCCGCTGCTGTCGCCGGAGCATTTCCCGGTCGACGGCACGCTGATCGAGGCTTGGGCCACCATGAAAAGCTTCCGTCCCCGCGACGGCAGCGGCGAGCCACCGGCTCCCGGTCGCAACGAGGAGACCGCCCAGACCGCGCCACGGCCAGAGTCCACGCCGCGTCTTCGCCTGGGCCCTGTCGACGGATCGAACCAGTATCAGCAGCCTCCGAACCGACTGCCCACAACCGGATCGCGCCTTAAATAAATCGAAACCTGCATCGGCTCTCTTGAGTGGGTTCTACCACTTCCCGCACGTTAGAGACGCGCCCCATGCACCGATCGCTCCGGATCGCCCACAAGCTCGGCCTCGCGGCGCTGGCCTTCATCGTCCCGATCGGTTTCCTGCTCTGGCAGCTGGCTGCGGAGCAGCATGTGGCGATCGATTTCGCCAGCAAGGAGCTCAAGGGCGCCCACTATCTCCGCGGCCTGGTGGCGATCGAGGCCGCCCTCGCAACCGCTGCACTCGATCAGACCGCTGCACCGGGCCAGGCGGCGCACGGGCTGGAGACGCTGGCTGGCGAATTCGATGGCGCGCTCGGCACCGGGGCGGCTTCCGCAGCCGCCATGCAGGCGCTGGGGGACCCGAAGGCGAACACCGATCTCACGGATGCGCGATCCAAACTGCGGGATCTGATCAGCCTGATCGGCGACCGGTCCAACCTGATCCTCGATAACGTCCTCGAGACCTATTACCTGACCGACGTCGTGCTGAACCATCTGCCGGAGCTGCTGGACCGTCTTGCCGACCTGCCCGGCCAGGCGCGTGGGGCGACAGCCGACGCCGAGGCGCGGGCCCAGTTCCTGTTCGCCCTTGGCAGCCTGTCGCATGTGCTCGATGGCGCGGCGGCCTCGATGACGGAGGCCGAGCAGGACAACGCGGATGGCCGACTGCGCGCCGCTCTCGATACCGACTGGGCAGGGGTGCATGCGGCCGCCTCCGCCTTTGCCGAGGCGCTGCGCAAGCCCTCGGGCGCCCCGCAGGACGTGCACGGCCTGATCGTGGCCTCTTCGCGCTTCGCCGAACGGGCCACGGACGAACTCGCAAGGCTGCTCGCCGCGCGCGTGGCGGCGTTGCACGCGGCCCAGCTGCGCAGCTTCGCGATCACCGGTGTGCTGTTCGCGCTCGCGGCCTTCGCCGTGCTCTGGATCGCCCGGCGCCAGGTGATCAACCCGCTGGCGCAGCTCACCCACGTGACCGACGCACTGGCCCGCGGCACGCTCGAGACCGAAGTGCCGGCCCGCTCCTCGGGCGATGAGGTGGGCGATCTCGCCCGTGCCCTGGGCATCTTCAAGGAGGCATTGCTGCGCAACCGCGCGCTCGAGGCGAACCAGGCCAAGGATACCGAGGACCGCCGCCGGCGCCAGCTGGCGCTGGAGACGTTGACGCGCGACTTCAACCTGTCCGTGAGCGGGCAGCTCGATGCTGTCGCGACCGCTGCCAGGGAGCTGCGCGGCACGGCGATCGCGCTGTCCGAACGGGCGGACAGCACCAGTCTGCGATCCGCGGAGGCGGAGCACGGTGCCACTGTCGCGACCGAGACCGCCCAGATCGTCGCCGCCGCCACCGAAGAGCTCGCCGCTTCGAGCCGCGAAATCGCCGGTCAAGTCGAACGCTCGACCGCGGCCACACTGAACCTCGTCGATCGCGCCGACGAAGCCCGTACCCTGGTGGATGAACTCACCCGCGTGGTCGTGGGCACCACCGAGGTGGTCGATCTGATCAACACGATCGCCGGCCAGACCAATCTGCTGGCTCTGAACGCCACGATCGAGGCAGCACGGGCCGGAGATGCCGGCAAGGGCTTCGCCGTGGTTGCCCAGGAAGTGAAGGCGCTCGCCACCCAGACGGCGCGGGCGACCGGGGACATCTCGTCGCGGATCGATGCGGTGCGGAAATCGGCCGGCGACGCGGCGGCGATCATCCGGCGCATGACCGATCTGGTGCAGGAGATCATTGCGAGCTCCGGCGCGATCGCCGCGGCCGTGACCGAGCAGGGTACGGCGACCCAGGAGATCAGCCGCAACGTCCATGAGGCGGCGCAGTCGACCGGTGGTGTCGCGCGGGGGATCGCCGTGGTCCGTGCCGATGCGGCGTCGGCCGGCACCGCCTCCGCGACGCTTCTGGCCTCGGCCACCGATCTGTCCGGGCAGGCGCGCCAGCTCAAGGACGATGTCGACCATTTCCTTGACGCGATGGCGCGGGCCGGGGACCGGCGGCGCTTCCTGCGCCATACGATCGAACGGCAAGTGGAGGTGGCGGTGGGCGGCGCGGCGCCCGCCCCGGCGCGGCTGCGCGACATCTCCTGCGGTGGCGCGCTGCTGCAGCCGGCGCCGCGCGCCACGGCGGGTGCGGAAGTGAGTATTGACGGGATCACGGCTGAACGGCTGATGGCACGGGTTGTGGAATGGTCCGAAGGCAGCCTGCGTGTGCAGTTCCGACTCGACGAGAAGACCGAACGTTCAGTCGCAGCGTTCATCGAGGGTCTGAAGCTGAAGCTGGCCGCCTGAGCGGTTCAGCGGGAGGTCAGCGCACCGTATGCCCCCTCCAGCGCATCGATGATGCCCTGGCCATGCGCCAGCAGGAAGCCGCGCAGGCGCTCATGGATCGGCAGCAGCGCCATGCCGCGGCGGTGCACCACGAACCAGGCGCGCATCAGCGGAAAGCCCTCCACCGGCAGTTCCCGCAGCAGACCGATCCCGAGTTCCAGCCCCACCGTATGGCGTGACAGCAGCGCGAGCCCCATGCCGGCCATCACCGCCTGCTTGATGGTCTCGTTGCTGCTCGATGTCATGGCGATGCGCGGCACCAGCCCGGCGGCGGCGAAGAACCCCTCCATCAGCCTGCGCGTGCCCGACCCTTCCTCGCGGGTGATGAACGGCTCCCCGGCCAGGATCCCGGGCGGCAGCCGGTCGTAGCCTGCCAGCGGGTGAGCGGGGGCGGCGACGATCACCGAGGGGTGGGTGGCGAAGGCAGCGGCAGCGAGGTCGGGGTTCTCCGGCGGACGGCCCATCACCGCGAGATCGACCTCGCCACGGCCGATCGCATGGAAGATCTCCTCGCGGTTGCCATCGCGCAGATGGATGCTGATCCCCGGATACTGCGCCTGGAACCGCGCCAGCATGTGCGGGACGATATACTTGGCGGTGGAGGTCACCCCGATCGTCATCCGCCCGCCGGCGAGACCCTTGAGCGCGAGCAGCGAGCGGTCTGCATCCTCCAGCGCCTGCAGCACGATGCGGGCGTAGCCGAGCAGGGCGGCGCCGGGATCGGTCAGCACCGCCTTCTTGCCGACCCGCTCGAACAGGGCGAAGCCGCTCATGGTCTCCAACTGCTTGATCTGAAACGACACCGCAGCCGGGGTGACGTGCAGCCGCTCGGCGACACGGGCGAAGGACCCGCTTGCGGCGGCGGCGGCGAAGATCTGCAGCTGGCGGATGGTGACGTTGCGCATGGCGGTATATCAAGGAATCCCTTGATGTCATGGATAAGATAATTTGTTTTTCCTTGAGATGTCCACTGGCTAAGGTGCCGGCCACGGGAGTTCCGATTTCGGCCAAGAGCACTCCAAGGCCATCCCACGGGCAGCAAGGCAACGCACCATGAACAAGCCGCTGGACGCCAAGATCGTCGATATGAAGGAACGCTACAAATCCGGCGTTCTGAAATACCGTCAGATGGGTTATTGGGAGCCTGACTACGAGCCCAAGGACACCGACGTGCTGGCGGTGTTCCGCATCAGCCCGCAGGACGGCGTCGACCCCGAGGAAGCCGCCGCCGCGGTGGCCGGAGAAAGCTCGACGGCGACCTGGACGGTGGTCTGGACCGACCGGCTGACCGACAGCGAATATTACCGCGCCAAGGCCTACAAGATCGAGCCGGTGCCGGGCATTCCCGGCCAGTGGTTCGCCTATATCGCCTATGACCTCGACCTGTTCGAGGAAGGCTCGATCGCGAACCTCACCGCCTCGATCATCGGCAACGTGTTCGGCTTCAAGCCGCTGAAGGCGATGCGCCTGGAAGACATGCGCATCCCCGCCCATTATCTCAAGACCTTCCAGGGTCCGGCCACCGGGATCGTGGCCGAGCGGGAGCGGATGAACTGCTTCGGCCGGCCGCTGCTGGGCGCCACCATGAAGCCCAAGCTCGGCCTGTCGGGGCGCAATTACGGCCGGGTGGTGTACGAGGCACTGAAAGGCGGGCTCGACTTCACCAAGGACGACGAGAACATCAACTCCCAGCCGTTCATGCACTGGCGCGACCGCTACCTCTATTGCATGGAGGCGGTGAACAAGGCGATGGCCGAGACCGGCGAGATCAAGGGCACCTATCTCAACGTCACCGCCGCCACCATGGAGGACATGTACGAGCGCGCCGAGTTCGCGAGATCGCTCGGCAGCGTCATCGTGATGATCGACCTGGTGATCGGCTACACCGCGATCCAGTCCATGGCCAAATGGGCGCGGCGCAACGACATGATCCTGCATCTGCACCGCGCCGGGCATTCCACCTATACCCGCCAGAAGAACCACGGCGTGTCGTTCCGGGTGATCGCCAAGTGGATGCGCATGGCCGGGGTCGATCACATTCATGCCGGCACCGTGGTGGGCAAGCTGGAGGGCGATCCCAACGTGATCCGCGGCGTCTATGACACCTGCCGCGAGAACCACGTGCCCAAGAACCTGCAGCACGGCATCTTCTTCGACCAGCCCTGGGCGAGCCTGAAGAAGATGATGCCGGTGGCCTCGGGCGGCATCCATGCCGGGCAGATGCACCAGCTGCTGCACTATCTGGGCGAGGACGTGGTGCTGCAGTTCGGCGGCGGCACGATCGGCCACCCGATGGGCATCCAGGCCGGGGCGATTGCCAACCGGGTGGCGCTCGAGGTGATGGTCAAGGCGCGCAACGAGGGCCGCGACATCTGGAACGAGGGGCCGCAGATCCTGTCGGAGGCCGCCCGCTGGTGCCAGCCGCTGCGCGCGGCGCTCGACACCTGGAAGGACGTCACCTTCGATTACGCCTCGACCGACTCGGTCGACTTCGTCCCCACCCCGACACCCGCCTGACCCCGGAGCACCGCGCCATGAAGATCACCCAGGGGCAGTTCTCCTTCCTGCCCGAACTGACCGACGCCGAGATCTGCAAGCAGATCGAATACGCCCTGCAGAACGGCTGGGCGCTGTCGGTCGAGTACACCGACGATCCGCACCCGCGCAACACCTACTGGTCGATGTGGGGCAACCCGATGTTCGACCTGCGCGACCCGGCCGGCGTGATGATGGAGGTCTCGGCCTGCCGCAAGGAACACGCCGGCGCCTATATCCGCGTGATCGCCTTCGACAGCAAGAAAGGCTGGGAGTCGATCCGCATGTCCTTCATCGTCAACCGCCCGGCCGAAGAACCCGGCTTCGAGCTGGTGCGCAGCGAGGGCCCCGGCCGGGTCGTGCACTACACGCTGCGCAGCTACGCGACCTCCCGCCCGTCGGGCGAACGCTACCAGCCGGGATAGGCAGGGATCATGAGCGAATTCCGGATCGCGCCCTCGATCCTCTCGGCCGATTTCGCCAGCCTGGGCGAGGAGGTCGCGCTTGTGATCGAGGCCGGCGCCGATGTGGTCCATTTCGATGTGATGGACAATCACTACGTGCCGAACCTGACCATCGGCCCGCTGGTCTGCCAGGCGATCCGGCCCTGTACCAAGGCACCGATCGATGTGCATCTGATGGTCCGGCCGGTGGATGCGCTGGTGCCGATGTTCGCCCGCGCCGGGGCCGACATCATCAGCTTCCATCCGGAGGCCTCCGAGCATGTCGACCGCACTCTGGCGCTGATCCGCGAGCAGGGCTGCCGCGCCGGGCTGGTGCTCAATCCGGCGACGCCGCTCGCAGTGCTGGACCACGTGATGGACCGGCTGGATCTGATCCTGGTGATGTCGGTCAATCCCGGCTTCGGCGGCCAGGCCTTCATTCCCGAAGCGCTGCGCAAGGCGCAGGCGATTCGCCGGCGGATCGACGCCCACACCGCCGCCGGCGGGGCGCCGATCTGGCTCGAGATCGATGGCGGGGTGAAGGTGGACAATATCCGCGCCGTGGCCGAAGCGGGCGTCGACACCTTCGTGGCGGGATCGGCGATCTTCGGCGCGCGCGATCCCGATGGCGGCTATCGCGGGGTGATCAATGCGCTGCGCCAAGAACTGGCCGGCGCCGGCGGGTCGCGGAGGGCGGCATGAGCATCCTGGCGGAGGTGACCGACGGCGAGATCGATCTCGATCAGCTCTACCGCCAGGCCAATATCGGCGAGACGATCGAGGCACTGGATCGCGAGCTGGTGGGGCTGGTGCCGGTCAAGACCCGGATCCGCGAGATCGCCGCCCTGCTGATCGTCGAGACCGCGCGCCGCGGCCTCGGCCTGCAGGCCGAGCCGCCCTCGCTGCATATGTGCTTCACCGGCAATCCCGGCACCGGCAAGACCACGGTCGGCCAGCGCATCGCCGAGATGCTGCATCAGCTGGGCTATATCCGCCGCAACCACGTGGTGAGCGTGACAAGAGACGACATGGTGGGCCAGTATATCGGCCACACCGCGCCCAAGACCAAGGAGATCCTGAAGAAGGCGATGGGCGGCGTGCTGTTCATCGACGAGGCCTACTACCTGTACCGCCCAGAGAACGAACGCGACTACGGCCAGGAAGCGATCGAGATCCTGCTGCAGGTGATGGAGGAGCGGCGCGACGACCTGGTGGTGGTGCTGGCCGGCTACAAGGACCGGATGGACACGTTCTTCCGCAGCAATCCCAGCATGGCCTCACGCATCGCCCATCATATCGACTTCCCGGACTATTCGGCCGATGAACTGCTGCGCATCGCCGAGCTGATGCTGGCGAAGATGAACTACCGGCTCGACGAGGAGGCGGCCCCGGTGATGCGCGACTACATCACCAGGCGCATGGCCCAGCCGCGCTTCTCCAACGCCCGATCGATCCGCAATGCGCTCGACCGCGCCCGGCTGCGCCAGGCCAACCGGCTGTTCGCCGATCGCGGCCGCAAGCTCGACCGCGCCGCGCTGGAGACGATCGGGGCCGCGGACATCAGGGCGAGCCGCGTATTCCTCGAATAGCCAGCCTCGCGTGCCT
>DAICZL010000771.1 GCA_027311165.1 bacterium | reverse complement strand
GGGCAGAGCCCTTGGTCCTGCCTTTTTCCCCATCCACACGGGCCCCCTGGTCATAACCCCGCCCCGCGGCGATCCTGCCCGGCCAACCAGACGGAGCAGGCGGCGATGCGCACCAGGGTCGGGATTGTCGGGGCCGGACCGGCCGGGCTGATGCTGTCGCATCTGCTGCATCTGGCCGGCATCGATACCGTGGTGGTCGAGCGGCGCAGCCGGGCGGCGATCGAGGCCACGATCCGCGCCGGGGTGCTGGAACAGGGCACGGTCGATCTGATGCGGCGCACCGGCCTTGGCGCGCGGCTCGACCATCTCGGACTGGTGCATCGCGGTTTCGAGTTGCGTTTTGCCGGCGCCGGCCATCGCATCGACCTCGAAGCCCTGACTGGCGGGCGGGTGATCACCGTCTATGCGCAGCACGAGGTGCTGAAGGATCTGATCGCGGCGCGGCTCGCCGCCGGCGGCGATCTGCGGTTCGAGGCCGAGGACACCAGGATCGAGGGCATCGAGGGCGATGCCCCGGTGATCCGCTTCCGCCACCAGGGGCAGGAAACCGTGCTGGACTGCGATTTCATCGCCGGCTGCGACGGGTTCCACGGGGTCTGCCGCAGCGCCATTCCCGAGGCGTCGCGCACCGAGCATCTGCGCATCTATCCCTTCGCCTGGTTCGGCATCCTGGCCGAGGCGCCGCCGTCTTCCGAGGAGCTGATCTATGCCAGCCATCCGCGCGGTTTCGCCCTGGTCAGCACCCGTTCGGCCACCGTGCAGCGTCTGTATTTCCAGTGCAGTCCGCATGAGCGCGCCGAGAGTTTCGGCGATCAGCGGATCTGGGACGAGCTGGCCAGCCGCGTCTCGGGCCCGGGCTTCACCCTGCGGACGGGGCGGATCTTTCAGAAAAGCGTGATCCCGATGCGCAGTTTCGTCTGCGAGCCGATGCGCCACGGGCGGCTGTTCCTGGCCGGCGACGCCGCCCATACCGTGCCGCCAACCGGGGCCAAGGGGCTGAACCTCGCGATCGCCGATGTGTATCTGCTGGCCCGCGCGCTGATCGACTATTATGAAAATGGCAGGACCTTCGGGCTTGATGCCTATTCCGCAACGGCGCTGCGACGGGTCTGGCGCACCCAGCATTTCTCCTGGTGGATGACCTCGATGCTGCACCGCTTCGAGGAGGCCGGGGAATTCGACCGCCGCCGCCAGCTTGCCGAACTGGACCTGGTTACCGGCACCGTCGCGGGGGCACGGCTGCTGGCTGAGAACTATGCCGGCCTGCCGCTCGACTGAGCCTGTCCGGCAAGCCGCTGCACGCCCATTCCCCGACACCCCCATTCCCGGACAATGAGGCCTCGATCCCTTCTCATTGACGGGGTCTGCACCGGATCGGGTTCCTTGGGTGGGGCACTCGCCTCATCCTGATGAGAAGGACACCAAGCATGGAACCGGCCGCCTCGCCCTCGCCTCGCCCAGGAGCCATCCGGCCGCGCCATGCCGCCAGCCTGCTGGTGCTGCGCCCGGACGGAGCCGTGCTGATGGGGCTGCGCGGCGCCGGCCACCGCTTCATGCCGAACCGGCTGGTCTTCCCCGGCGGCGCGGTCGATACCACCGATGCGACGGCTCCCCTCGCCCGTCCGCTCGCACCCGAAACCGCCGCCCTGCTCGGCAAGGCCGCGCCCCCCCGGCTGGCCAGGGCACTCGCCCATGCCGCGGCGCGCGAACTGGAGGAGGAAACCGGCTTGTCGCTGGGCAGCCCGCCCGATCTGGCGCCGCTATCGTATCTGTGCCGCGCGGTCACCCCGCCCGCCAGCCCGGTGCGCTTCAACGCACGCTTCCTGGTGGTCGATGCCACGCATGTCAGCGGCACGCTCGCCGGATCGGGAGAGCTCGAAGACCTGCGCTGGCTCCCGATCGCCGAGGCCATGGCCCTCGACCTCGCCTGGGTGACACGGGGGGTGCTCGGCCATCTGTGCGACTGGATGAGGAT
>DAICZL010000759.1 GCA_027311165.1 bacterium | reverse complement strand
CTCCGCGGTGCCGCATCCGGTCTGGGCACCTCGCCGGGAAAGCGGGCCAGCGCCCCGGCCTGGTCCGGGGACCCAGCCCAGGGCCTTGCTCCGTCGCTGCGGCCGAAGGCGCCCGCCGGTGATCCGTCCCCGCCAGGCCGGTGTGGCCCCGAGACGGACCGACTGGCGCGATCCCTATTGGTGGATGGCGGTCGTCTCGCTGGCCGCGGTCACCCTGAACGGCCGTTTCGGGTCGCTGGCGGTGGGGAGTTTCCTGGCGGTCTGGGTGCTGTACTGCGTGGCGGTGCCGCGGCGGGCGCTCGATGGGCTGCTGCGTGGCGGGCTGGGCTGGGTGCTGCCTGCCATGGCGCTGGCGTCGACCCTGTGGTCGGACGCCCCGGACGTGACCCTGCGCTCTGCCGTTGAGCTGGCCATGACGGTCGCGATCGCGGTGCTGATGGCCAGGGCGATCGATGCCGAGAAATTCCTCTCGGCGCTGGCCTGGGCGCTGGTGCCGATCGTGATCTTCGGCGCCATGGTCGGCGATACCCAGTACACCGAGACGCTGGAAGTCGCCTCCACCGGCGTGTTCGGCAGCAAGAACAATTTCGCCCTGCATGTCAGCCTGATGCTGTTCGCCTGCATCGCCGTCGCGTCCGACCAGCGCCAGGACACGCGCACCCGGCTGGTCGGGCTGGTCGGGATCCTGGCCGGTCCGGTGCTGCTGGTGCAGGCGCGGTCGGTGGGCGCCTTGCTGGTCGCCTCGCCCTCGATCGCCTGGCTGCTGGTGGTGATCCTGCTCAGCCGCATGTCCGGCCGGCTGCGCCCGATCGCGATGGCCGGGATCGCCATCGTGCTGGTGCTGGGCGGGGCGCTGCTCGGGGTGCTGGTGATGACCGAGCAGGACGTGCTGCTGGGCGCCGTCGGCAAGACCAGCGACCTGACCGGCCGCGGCTATCTCTGGTATCGCGCCGGCTTCCTGATCCAGCAGCGCCCCGTGCTGGGCGTGGGCTACAGCGCCTTCTGGGTGCAGGGCTTCCCCGAGGCCGAGGGGCTGTGGCGCAGTGAACACATCACCGGCCGCGGCGGTTTCCACTTCCATAACTACTATTACGAGATGCTGATCGAGCTCGGCTATGTCGGCCTGATCGCGTGCTCGGCGGCCTTCCTGGCGATCGCGGCCTGGGTGTTCACCTGGAGCATCCGCCGTCCCGGGCCGGCCAGCGCCTTCTTCAGCGTGATGATGCTGTTCTTTTTCATGCGCAGCTTCGTGGAGCTGGATTTCATGGGATTCTTCGGCCCGACCGCACTGATCTTTCCGATGGGCTGGGTCTATGCGACTGCGGCACTGCGCCCCGCGCCGGCCGCGGCCGGCGTCTGGACGGTGCCGGGGCCGCCCGGCCGCGCCCCGCGCCTGGGCGCCGGCTAGCGTTGGCCGAGGCAATGACGGACAGACCGGCCGGTCTGCTGCCGCTCCCCAGGCTCTGGCAGGGGGGCTCGCCGACCCCTCTCTCCCGCGGGGCCCCCGCTCGCGTGTTCCTGGCGCTGTCGCTCTGCTGGGCCTTGCTGCTGGTGCCGCCGGCGCTGTTCCCCGCCTTCCCGAGCCAGGACGGGCCCGCGCATGTGAATGCCGCGGTGGTGCTGAACCGTCTTGCTGCCGGCGACCGCTTTCTGGCCGGGTATTTCACCGATTCCGGCGTGGCCCTGACCAACTGGGCGAGCACGCTGCTGTTCCGGCTATGGACGCTGGCCTTGCCGGCGGGCCGGGCCGACCAGGGCTTCGCCATCGCCTATGTCGTGATGATGCTGGCCGCGTGCTCGGCGGTCCGGCGCTTTCTGCTGCGGGCCCCGGCGGGGACCGAGATGCTGTTCTATCCGCTGGTGTTCAGTCATATGCTGCATATGGGCTCCTATAATCTCGTGCTGGCCGATATCGGCTTCCTGGCCAGTGTCGGAAGCGGCCTCGACTGTCTGCGCCGCGGCCGGGCCGGATCGTTCCTGATGCTGGCGGCGGCTTTGCTCGCGACCTGCGCGCTGCATGTCCAGGTCGGGCTGCTGGCGCTGCTTTGCGTAGGGATCTGCGGCGCCTGGGCGCTGGTCCTGGCGGTCGGGGCCGGCGGGCTGGCCGCGGCGGCGGGGGGCTGGCGACGCGGGCTCGTCCGGTCGGCCGGCTTTGCCCTGGCCGCGGTCCCGGCGTCACTGCTGGTGGTCGCGTTCTCCCTGCAGATCAGCGCCGGCATGAAATCCCATCTGGGTGCCCCCGACCTGCTGCGCCGGCTCGGCCATCTGGTCTTTCTGACCGGGATCGCGACCTATTCGGTGTTCGGCGCGATCGTCTCGGTGCTGCTGGCCGGACTGCTCGGGCTGCTGGTGGCCGTTGCGCTGCGGCGGCGCTGGCGCGGTTCCGGTGGCGGCCCCGCGGATGCGCTGCTGGCCTGCGCGGTGGTCCTGGGGGCCCTGTTCCTCCTGGTTCCGTCAGGCTTCGGCGAGGCGCTGAACGTCGAGGAGCGGCTGATGATCCCCTGGCTGCTGGTCGTGCTGTGCTGGCTCGCCGTCAGCGGACTTGGCGGCGGCACATGGCGCATGATGCGCCTGGTGGTGATCGCCACACTGGCGCTCCAGGCGCTCGACCGCACGATCGCCTTCGCCGCCATCGACCGGACTCTGGCCGACTATGCGAGCGCGCGGCGCTGCGTGCCGGACGGGGCGGCGCTGATCGCCATCGATCTCGATGCGGTCGCCGGCCGGCCGCTGCATCGCTCGCTGGCGCGCATGTTCGCCCCGACGCTGCGCTTCGATCCCTATGTCAGCTATGCGGGCATCCTCGCCGGCCAGTCGGAGATCGCCGTCGTGTCGAATTACGAGACGCTTCCCTCGCTGCCCTATTTCCAGCTGAAGCTGCAGCCCTGGCTCGGGCGCCTGGTCGGCGATGCCGCCATGCAGTATCTGGCGGAGCGGCAGTCCGAGGACGGCGCGTTCGGCCATATGCTGGAACGCCTGCGCGGTGCGCCGCGCCCGGTCGACTATCTGCTGCTGTGGTCGCTCGATCCCGTGACCGCCCAGGCCCCGGCGGCGACCGCCCTGGTGCAGGCGGTCTCGGCGGATTTCGTGCCGGTGTGTCGTTCGGATGCCGGGTTCGCCGCGGTCTATCGCCGCCGCGCCGAGGCAAGGAAAGAGGGCGCTGACCTCGGGAGTCCCGCCAAAGGCATGCCGTCGGACTCATTTCGCTGGGGCGGATCTTCCGGGAGTGACGGAGCTCGATTGGTCTTGGGGCGGCGCGCCCTGGCGTGGGACCGGACGGGGCAGACCCGATGATGGCCGCCGGCCTGCTCGCGCGGCTGCGGGTCCGACACGGGCTCCGGGATCGCCGTCCTCGCCCTGGAGCCAGGCCATGAGCCCCCCCGCCAGCCTGGCCCGCGCCGACCTGCTGGCCCGGCTGCCGCAGCTCGGCGGCCGCCCCACGGTGCTGCTGTTCTATGATGGCTATGAGCTGCGCCTGCTGCCGGGCCGGTCCGGCCGGGCCTATTCGCGGCTGCGCGGCCTCGCCCGCTACCTGTACCGCCGCGTCCGCCGCCGCCAGGTCTGGACCGGCTTCTACACCGCCTTCCGCGCGCTGGTGACCTCGCTGCGCCAATATGGCTGCGAGGTGCGGATCAACGACCTGGCGCTGGCTGCGCGCCACCCCGCCTATCCGATCGGCATCGCGGGCTACCCCTCGGTGCTAGCCGCCGCCGATCTGCCAAACCCCCGCCTGTTCGGGCCGGGCGATTACGGCTACCCTGACACCGCGGCCGAGGTCGCGGCCGATCCGCGCAACCGCATCCTCACCCAGCCCTCCGAATGGCCGGTGGAATACTACCGGGCCGCCTGCGGCGCGAAGCTGCGGGTGCTGTTCGTCGGCATCGATACCGAGGCCTGGCCGGATCTCTCCGCCCGGCCCAAGGACATCGACGTGCTGATCTACGACAAGATCCGCTGGCACGACGGCGCCCCCCGACGCGACCAGGTGCCCGAGGTGCTGGCCAGGCTGATCCGCCATCTGGACCAGCAGGGCCGCAGCCATCTGGTGCTGCGCTACGGGCGCCACCCGCTGAGCCAGTTCCGCGCCGCCCTGGCGCGCAGCCGCAGCATGGCCTTCCTGTGCGAGCACGAGACCCAGGGCCTCGCCTATCAGGAGGCGATGGCCTCGAACGTGCCGATCTTCGCGCTGGACGAGGGCGTGCTGGCCGATCCCCAGCAGCTGCGCTTCGCGCGGCCCGGGCTGCTGGTGAGCTCGGTTCCGTATTTCGACGCGACCTGCGGCGAGCGTTTCGTCCCCGAACAGCTGGAGGCGCAGTTCGCCCGCTTCTGGACCAGCCTGCCCGGCTACGCACCTCGCGCCTATGTGATGGAACATCTCTCGCTGCGCCGCGCCGCCGAGACCTATCTGACCCTGTATGCCAGCCTGGCATGACCGGGCCTGCATGATGCCGCCCGCCTGCGTTCTCCGGACATGACCCCGCCTCCGGCGGGGGCAGGGCGCACCCGCCTGCTCGATGCGCTGCGCGGCCTGCTGGCCAGCTGGGTGCTTCTGCACCACATGGTCGTCTATACCGGTTTCGACTTGAACGCCTTGCCCTGGCGGCTGCTGGTCCGCCATGGCCAGGAGCCGGTGGCGGTGTTCTTCGTGCTCAGCGGCTTCGCGATCGCACGCTCGCTGTTCGCCCGCCCGCAGCCTTTGCCGTCTTTCCTGCTCGCGCGGGTCTGGCGGATCTATCCGGTCTATGTGATCGCGCTGGCGCTCGGCGTGGCGACGTGCTGGCTGGCCCCGCCGCTGGCGCGGATGCCCTGGCTCGATCCCGCCGGCCCGCATCTGGAACACTGGTCGGCGCGGCAGGTGGGGCCGCTCTGGCTGCATCTGCTGCTGCATCTGACGCAGCTGCACGGCCTGCTGCCCGGCGCATTTCTGCCGGGCGCGGATACCACCCTGGTGCCGACCGCCTGGAGCCTGTCGACCGAGTTCCAGTTCTACCTGCTGGCCCCGGCGCTGTGCTGGCTGGTGCTGCCGCGGCGGGGCGTGCCGCGCTTGGCTTCCTGGGCGATCCTGGCCGTGGCCCTGGTGCTGCCCGATCTGCTGCGTTCGCCGCTGATCTCCTTCGCCAACCTGGCGGGCTATCTCGATCTGTTCGTGCTGGGCATCCTCGGTGCGATCACCCATGACGGACGCTGGCGGGCGCGGCTGGTGCACGTGCTGGCGGCTTTGGTTGTCCTGGCGGGCGCGCTGGCCG
>DAICZL010000757.1 GCA_027311165.1 bacterium | reverse complement strand
CTCCTTCACCCGCAGCTCGGCGGCGCCGGTGATCGCGGTGCGGCACTGGGCCTGGGTCGCCAGCACCGCCACCAGCGGCAGCTCGTCGATGGCGCGCGGGATGAGATCCCCCCCGACGGCGGTTCCACCTGCCGGACCGGCCGAAGACACCGGCGACTGGAACGCCCCTCCTCCGCCGCCGATCGCGGAGCAATAGGTGCCGAAGGAGGAAGTGCCGCCATTGCCTCCTGCGCCATTACTGGCAGCCCCGGCCGAACCCCCGGCCCCGACGGTCACCGGGATCACCATGCCCGGGGTCAGACCCTTGACGTATTTCACGGCAGTTCCGCCAGCCGCGCCGGATGCAGCGCCGAGATTATTCGTTCCACTCGGCGAGCAACCACCACCACCACCACCGCCACCGATCACGGTCACCTTGCACTGGGTGACACCGGCCGGCACGGTGAAGCTGCCAGAACTGGTGAAGCTCTGCAGCGTGGCATAGCCCGGCCGCAGCGCCGGCAGCTTGTACGCCAGGAACGGAGCACCGGGCAGGGTGGCGATGCTGCTGGACGTCACCTGAGTCTGGCCATAGCCAACCGTGATGACATAGAGCCCAACCCAGCCGTTATCGACGGGCGGTGTGGTCTGCGCGCCGGTATTGGCCGGCGTGCCGGACTTCAGCTCGAGCTGCACCCGCTGAATGCGCTGCGTGTTCTGCGCAGTACCCGAATTATTTGGGCCGCTATAGGGCTGAGCCGGATTGCTGGCATTGTAGTACGGCAGCACGACGGGATTGACATCACTCTCTTGCAGGGCCGCCTGGATCAGATAGTTCACCGACTGACCCGATGTGGTGGGCGCGGTCAGGGTGAAACTGGTCGGGGTCAGATTGATCCCCATCTTCATCAGCGGGTCGGTGGGGTCCGCCGGCAATGAGCCATAGGCCAGCGGATCGACCACCTCCATCGCGGCGATGCTGCCAGGCCCGATCGTGACGACCATCGAGGCCGGCTGTGTCGGGGAGCAGCCCAATCCGTCCACGACCGGCCCCGCCCCTAGTGCCGCCTGCACCAGGAAGCCGAGCGCGACCATCGCATTGAGATTGGTGGAGAGCAGATCGGTGTCGAGCGGGATGCTGCCCGGATAGACGATCGTCCGGTCCATGCCTGAAGCTCCGTTGGCGGATGCGGGATTGGCGCGACTGCGCCGGGATCAGTTGCTGATGCGGGTCCAGGCAATGCTGGCGGCCGGCATCACGGCGGCAACGGCGGCGCTGATGTCGGCATCGGTGACCTGGCCCTGCACCATCGACAGGTTGCCGTATTCGATCGTGCCGACACCGTAGCCGCCGACCGGCCCACCCCAGCCCGCGACATTGGCGATACCGCTGCCGGCAGGACGGAAGGCAGTGACGAAAGCCTGATAGGGCAGTGCCAGGCTTCCCCAGCCGCCAGCCACCCCATAGCCGACGCCACCCACCGCGTAGCCTCCGGTGTCGGTGGTGCGGGCCGGCTCGAAGATCACCGGCTGGCGACCCGTGAGTTCGCTCAGGATCAGCGCGACGGCGCCCCTTGTGCCGCGGGGACGCAGCAATTCCTGGCCGATCCGTCCACGGTAAGCCTGATCCGGCTCGGCCGGCCTGCGGGAGAGGGAAGTGCCGAAGAAGTCGCCGGCGATCATGTCCAGCCAGACATCGGTGGCGCTGGCGATCCGGGTCTGCAGCTTAGCGTAGGTCAGCAGCGCATAGGCCCAGGACCAGCCGGCGGCTATGCCGGCCCCCATCGCATCCAGGATCGGTGTGGTATCGGGGAACCACTGGCTGGGCAGGACCGCCTTGATCCGCGCCAGCATGTCGGACTGATCACCGGTCATCTCAGCCCACCGCCACGGTGCCGGCTTTGACCAGCTGCGCAGGCGAAGCGAGCAGATCGGAGGTTCCGCCATTGATGGTCACGCCGGAGACATTGCTGACCCCGGGATCAGCGTCATAGGCCAGCTGGACGATGCGAGACAGCGGCAAAGACTGGCCGAGCTTCAGCGCATCGACATAGCTCGTGATCGCCGCACCGACCGTGCCTACCAGCACCGCCAACTGTGAATTTGCGGCCGCCGTGATGCCGAGCGAGATATTCGCCGTCAGCACGCCCGGCGGCTGCACCGCATAGGTCGTGCCAACGGGCCGAACCGCATCGATCGCCCCGGTGACCGCCGCCAGCAGCGTGGTGGACGGAGACCCAGAACCGTCATCCACCGTGACTACGAAATTGCCCATCGTGCTGAGCCCGGCGGGCGAGACATTCTCCTGGATCGTATAGTCCAGACCCTGCTGCACGCTCGCGATCGCGTAGCCGACCGCACTCGGCGTGGCGAGCGACCGGCTGTTGATATAGGCCTGGAAGCGGGCACGGAACGCGGGATCGCTTTCCGCGTCCAAGCCGCCCTGGAATGGCGCGGCGTTAGTGACCGTATCGACGCCGGGGATGGCACTGCCGAGGAGCGTCACCACGCCGGCCTGCACATTGCCGGCCGCCCCGGCCACCACCGCCACCACCGGCACCGAGACGGAGGCCACTCCGGCCGCGATGACATATCCGTTCTGCGCCGCCGACCAGGCCGGATTGGTCGGGACAGCGCTCACCACGAAGCTCTGCGTACCATCGGCGGTGCGCACCAGCGTTCCGACCGGGACCAGCGCCGCCTGGGTCGTGGTGAAGCGGGAGAAGAGGACGCTGCCGACGGAGGCCGAAGCCGGCAACCGCACCAGCGAGAAATCCGCCATCCAGCTATCGAGGTCAGAACCGACACTGGTCGCCGCACGCGTGGTCTGCAACACCTGCAGGATCAGCCACTGCATCCACAGTCCGATCGAGGCCGACGCCTCCAGCACCGCCCGAAGGGTCGATCCCACTGTGAGATCGAGCAGCTGCGTCGCGGCCGACTGCACGGTGGCCGCCATCGTCTGGACCAGCGTATTGAAGTTCTGAAGTTGTAACAACATGGATCAGCCACCCACGGTGAATGAAAGAACCTGTGTCTGGCCATCGGTGGCATCCACGTAACGGATGAACACATAGACCATGCTGGAACCATCGATGGCGGCCTGGATGTCGATCACCGGCTCCGGCTGGCGGGCGACGATCGCTTCCTGGAAGATCTGGCTACGGATCGCAGCGCGTATCTGGGCCGCGCTGGCGGGCTGACCCACGAACTGGGCGAGCCCGGCGCCATAAGCCGGCTGCCAGATGTAGTCGCCCGGATTGGTCAGCAATCGCCGCAGCACACGCTGCTGGCCCAGCAGAGACGCCGAAGCCATCGCCAAATCGCCGGTCGGACCGGCCGCAAGGTCTGAGCCCCATTGGTGGAACAGATCGGACATGTTCAATCCGGCACTTGTGGTTTGGGTCTTTGGGTGATGCCGCCTTGGCTGTCGATATGGGTATGCGCGTCATAGTCAATCCGGAACTGCTCGAGACTGCCATGGGCGTCGAGCACGTTCCCGTCGGTCTGAAGATTGCCACCCACCGTCAGCGAGCCGCTGATCGTGACTGAACCAGTGATGCTCACCGGCCCATTGAGAGCCCATTGTTTCGCGCTGCCTGCGATGCTGCCATCGTTGTGCAGCTTCAGGAAACTGCCAGTCGCATGCACCAGCCAGAGCTCGCCCGCCGGCGCTGCTGGGGGAGACTGAGGATTGCTGAATGCCCGGCCGATGATGACGCCATGTTCGGCGTGACCTTCCTGCGCCAGCACCAGCACCTGATCACCCGGCGAAGGCGGGCAGACCATGCCCCAGCCGCCGCCGATCCAGGCCGACAGCACCGGAAGCCAGCCGCTCAGCACGCCCTCCGGCTGCAGGCTTACCCTCGCCGTATAAGTCGCCGGATCGAAGCTGGTGACCAGCCCGAAGCGCGGCTGCCCGGCTGCCTGATCCATCGCACCAGCGTGCGCCTTCAAAACGTTCAGGAACCTGTCCATCATCAGCCGGTCACCGCACCGACCGCCAGGGCCGGCGTTGTCGCCTGGCTTCCCACGGTGGTGTTCTTTGCCCGCAGGACCTGCACGAACCCTTCCTGAACCGAAATCCGCCGCTCGATCTCGTCGACGAAATACACCTGATCGAAGGCAGTGCCGGTTCCCTGCAGCAACACCTGGCTGCGCGGCGTCAGGGTGAGTTCCCCTGGCATGGTCACGGTGATGATCCGCTCGTGCAGGGTGATCTCGGCAAGCTTGGCCTGCGCCAGTTGCAACGCCTGATCCATGGTAAGATTGGGCCGCACGAAGACATAGCGTTGCGTGCTTCCCGTCGTGCTGGCCGTCGTATTCTGATTTGCCGACGAGCTGGCCGTCTGGATGAAGGCACTCTGCTGAAGACTGTTCCAGCTTTTCACCGTCACCTCGACGTCCTGAGAAATGGTGAGCGCGCGTTCCAGCCGAAGATCGATCAAATTGGCCGGAGCGAAAGCGGTGCCCCCTGGCTGCAGCACGAAGGCTGCCGGCGACGCGGTTGCGGGTGGATTGAAGAACAGCGTGGTGCCCTGAACATAGACATCGAAGCCCTCCTGGCCGGCCAGAAACACCAGCAGATCCCATTCCGTTGTCGCGCTGCTGAACTGATCGAGCGTGATGCGGTCGTGTTCCAGCTGGTAGAATCGCCCGACCGGGGTGGTGGTTGTCGTTACCTGCGCTGCAAGACCGTGTCGTCCCGCGAGCAGCGTTGCAATCTCGCTCGAGGTCCGGTTGGCAAACGTCTCCTGGGTCCGGGCCTCGATGAAGGCGGCGGTCAGATCCCGCCCATCGAGGGTCACCAGACCGCCGATCGGATCGAGATCGACCGTGTCCACCAGACCCTGGATCAGACTCTGCCAAGCCCCGCCGAACAGCGAGGTGCCGCCAGGAAGCATCGCCATCTGCACTTCCACCATCAGGCTTGACTGCGCAGACCAGAAGCCCGGCCCCATGGCCGGATCGGCAGAGGTCGCGATGCTGACACTAAACCGGTCAGCGGCGTAATGGTTGTTGCTGCGCACGCTCGTGCTGACTGTACCCGACACGGGGGAGCCGTTTGCCAGGACCCGCAGACCCGGGCTTCGCCAGTCACCAAGTAGACTACTGGGCAGCAATGCCGCCTCCGGCACTCGGGTCGACGTTCGGGATTTGCAAAGTCGCCACGCCCTGAAGCATCGGATCGCTAATGCCGTTGAGCTGGGCGATACGGATCCACTGGGTCGCGTCGCCAAGCAGCCGGGCTGCAATCTGGAACAGGTTTCCGCCGGCAACGGTCACGGTCTGCATGGCCCCCCACTCTCCCTATCACGCAACGTCAGGCTCATCTCAGGCCTGAAAGTCTTCAGGTGCTGGCATTGGTGAGATTTACAGCGGCCCGTCCGGCGTAGGCCTGAGCGGCGCTCAACTGCCCCAACGTACCGGCTGCGGCGGTCGCGGCGTTCAGATTGCCGACGGCGGTTACCGGCGATGTCGTGCCGAGCAGTGTCGTGCCCCCGGCCAGCCCGTCGATCACCGTGCTCGCTGAGGCAATGCCGCTGCCGATGCCAGTCTGGGCACTCGCTAGGCTGGACTGCGCGCCGGCATAGGAAGCGGTGCCGAGCGTGGTCGCCCCCGGGGCCGCGATCGCCGCCTGCGCGCCGGCAAGATCGACATTCTCCGGGGCAGCGAACCCGGCCGCCGCGCCGAGGTCGCTTGCCGCAGCGCTGAGCAGCGTGGTGGCCGCCCCCACCACCAGATCGACCGCGCTCTGAACGACTGCGCAGGTGATTCGATAGGGGATCCATCCGGGGTTGGTGTAGTCGGCCTGAAACTCGCGCAGCACGACCAGATAGAAGAAGCTGTCCCAAGTAAGGGGCAAGGGCAGGCCGGCGACCCGCAGAGCGTCGATCTCCAGCGCCCGGGCGGCGGCGTCGCTGCCGGAAATGCTGCCCGCAAAGATG
>DAICZL010000756.1 GCA_027311165.1 bacterium | reverse complement strand
GTCTATCTCGACAACCAGGCCACCACCCGCTGCGATCCCCGGGTGGTCGCGGCGATGCTGCCCTGGTTCACCGAGACCTATGCCAATCCCCACAGTGTCGAGCACGCGATGGGCCGCCAGGCCGAGGCGGCGGTGGAGACGGCACGCTCCCGGATCGCAGCGCTGCTGGGGGCGGAGCCGCGCGAGATCGTGCTGACCTCGGGCGCGACCGAAAGCAACAACCTCGCCATCAAGGGCGCCGCCCGCTTCGCCGCCGCCATGGACACGCCCCGCCGGCGCCTGGTGACGGTGGCGACCGAGCACAAATGCGTCCTGGAATCGGTGGCCGACCTGCGCGCCGAAGGGTTCGAGCCGGTGGTGCTGCCGGTGCGTCCGGACGGGCTGCTCGACCCCGCGGCGCTGCGCGCGGCCCTGGCCGTGCCGACCCTGCTGGTCAGCGTGATGGCGGTGAACAACGAGACCGGCGTGGTGCAGGACATCCCGGCCCTGGCCGCGATCGCCCGGGAAGCCGGGGCGCTGTTTCACACTGACGCAGCGCAGGCCGCCGGCAAGATCCCCCTCGATGCCGCCGGCTGGGGCATCGATCTGCTGTCGCTGTCCGGCCACAAGCTGTACGGGCCCAAGGGCGTGGGGGCGCTGTATGTCCGCAGGCGGCCGCGGGTGCGGCTCGCGCCGCTGTTCTCGGGCGGCGGGCAGGAACGCGGCCTGCGCTCCGGCACCCTGGCCGTGCCGCTGATCGTCGGACTGGGCGAGGCCTGCCGGCTGGCGGGCGAGGAGATGGCCGAGGAGACGCTGCGCATCGCCGGGCTGCGGCAGCGCTTCCTGGACCGGCTGAACGCCGCCCTGCCGGGGGTGCGGGTCAATGCCAGCCTGCAGGCGCGGATCGCCGGGAACCTCAATCTGACCTTCCCCGCTGCCACCGCCGAGGCGCTGATGGCGGCCTGTCCGGATCTCTGCGTCTCGACCGGCTCGGCCTGCGCCTCCGCCGCGGTCGCGCCGTCCTATGTGCTGCGCGCGCTGGGGCTGAGCGATGACGAGGCGGCGCGCAGCTTGCGCATCGGCATCGGACGCTTTACCTCCGCCGCCGACATCGACTACGCCGCGGCCGCGCTGGCCGCCGCGCATCCGGCGTGCCTGCCGGCCTGAGAGTGGCCGGCCTGGGACAGCCGGGCGCGATCGCGGAAAGCGGCCGCGTGTTGCGATGTCCCGACACGCAGTGAGGAAGTTCCGGCCCATGCCCAGGATGATCTTTATCGAACGCGACGGCACGCGCCGCGAGGTGGAGGCCCCGCTCGGCCTGTCGGTGCTGGAGATCGCGCATCGCCACGGCGTGGATATCGAAGGCGCCTGCGAAGGCTCGCTCGCCTGCTCGACCTGCCATGTCATCGTCGATGGCGCCTGGATCGGCCGGCTGGCAGCGCCGACCGAAGACGAGGAGGACATGCTCGATCTCGCATTCGGGCTCGAGCAGACCTCGCGGCTGGGCTGCCAGATCGTGATGACCGAGGCGCTGGACGGGCTGGTGGTGAAATTGCCGGCTGGCAGCCGCAACATGCTGAACGGCTAGGTCGTGGCGGACGCGCGGGGCATCGCCCCGGACCCGGCCGAGAGGCGCTGCCGCCCCGAGCCCGGCCAGGGAGCATTCCTCCGCCCTGACCCGGCGGGACCAGGCCTTCCTGGCAGACTGCCCCCGGGAGACGCAGCTCCGCGGCCAGGGGCCAGGCGGGAACGCCAGAGGGCGGAGCCCGCCTCCGCCAGGGCCGATTGATGCGCATCCTGGTCGCGATGTCCGGCGGCGTGGACAGCAGCGTGGTCGCGGGCCTGCTGCAGGAGGCCGGCCACGAAGTGATCGGCGTGACCCTGCAGCTGTACGACCATGCCGCCGCCACCGCCCGCCGCGGTGCCTGCTGCGCCGGCCAGGACATCCACGACGCGCGCCGCGTGGCCGATCTTCTGGGCATCCCCCACTATGTGATCGACGCCGAGGCACGGTTCGCCGCCGCGGTGATCGGCGATTTCGCCGATGCCTATGCCGCCGGCGAAACCCCGGTACCCTGCGTGCGCTGCAACCAGTCGGTGAAGTTCGGCGATCTGCTGGACCTCGCGCGCGGCCTGGGCGCCGAACGTCTGGCCACCGGCCATTACGTGCGCCGGATCGATGGCGCGGCCGGGGTGGAACTGCACCGTGCGGCCGATCCCGCGCGTGACCAGAGCTGGTTCCTGTTCGCGACCACACTGGCGCAGCTGGCATTCTGCCTGTTTCCGCTGGGGGGGATGGCGGACAAGGCGGCGGTGCGGGCAGTGGCGGACCGGCTGCGCCTGCCGGTCGCCGACAAGCCCGACAGCCAGGATCTGTGCTTCGTGCCGAGCGGCCACTACGCCGATCTGGTGGGCCGGCTGCGGCCGCAGGCGCTGGCGGGCGGGGAAATCGTCACCGAGGACGGGCAGGTGCTTGGCCGCCATGACGGCATCGCCCGCTACACGGTGGGCCAGGCCAGGCGGCTGGGGGCAGCGTCCTTCGACGGCGCGGAACGCCGGGTGGTGCTACGGCTGGATGCCGCGCGGCGGCAGGTGGTCGTGGGCCATCGCGCTGCCGGGCAGTCCTGCGTGACGCTATCGGAAGTGAACTGGCTGGTGCAGCCGCCATCGGCGCCGCTGGCCTGCACGGTGAAGCTGCGTGCCGGGGAGGCGCCGCGGCCGGCCGCCATCGTCGCGACCCCGAGCGGGGCCGAGGTGCGGCTGGCCACCCCGGCGCTGGCAGCGCCGGGCCAGGCATGCGTCGCCTATGACGGGGACCGGGTGCTGGGCGGCGGGTTCATC
>DAICZL010000748.1 GCA_027311165.1 bacterium | reverse complement strand
GATCGCATCGATCGCCGCCTGACGCGCGACCCGCTTCGGCGCGTCGGGATCCGCGAGATCGGCGCGGTCGGCGGTCTCCAGCGCCAGCAGCGGGCTTGCCCAGATGCCGATCAGCCGGAACCTCGTGCCATCGAGCTCGCGGGCCAGCAGGTGTCGCGCCGCCTGGAACAGCAGATCGGGCAGCACGGTCGGGCCCGCCAGCCGTGTTGCCCGGGTGCGGGTGCGGAACCCGGCGGTCTTCAGCTTCAGCACCACGCCGCCCGCGGCGAGCCGTTTTTCCTTCAGCCGCGCCGCCAGTTTCTCGGCCAGGCGCCAGAGCGGGCGTTCCAGCTCCTCGGCACGGGCGAGATCGGTCTCGAAAGTGGTCTCGGCACTGACCGAGACCGTCTCGCGCCGCGGGTCGATGCTCCGGTCGTCCTCGCCGCGGGCGCGCGCGGCCAGAGCCGGACCCTCCGCCCCCAGCAGACGCCATGCCTGGGTCTGGTCCAGCGCCTGCAACTGGCCGAGCGTGGTGAAGCCCCGCGCCGCCAGATGCCGGGCCTGGACCGGGCCCACCCCCGGCCGCAGCCGCACCGGCGCCGGGGCCAGCACGGCCAGCGCCTCGGCCGCGCCGATCACCGCGAAGCCGCGCGGCTTGTCCCGCCCCGCCGCGATCTTGGCCAGCAGCCGGTTGGGGGCGAGACCGATCGACACGCTGACCCCCACCTCGCGCTCCACCCGGGCGGCGAAACGGGCCAGCACCAGCGCCGGCGGGGCGGCGTGCAGCGCCTCGGTGCCGGACAGGTCCAGCACCGCCTCGTCGATCGACAGCGGCTGCACCAGCGGGGTCAGGGTCTGCATCAGCGCGCGGATCCGGCGCGCCGCTTCCAGGTATTTCGGAAAATCCGGTCGGATCACCACCGCGTCGGGGCAGGCGGCGAGCGCCTTGAACATCGGCATCGCGCTGCGCACGCCGTGCATGCGGGCGACATAGCAGGCGGCAGCGACCACCCCGCGCCGCCCGCCGCCGACGATCACCGGGCGCGCGATCAGCTCCGGCCGGTCGCGCTTCTCGACACTGGCGTAGAACGCGTCGCAGTCGATATGGGCGATCGCCAGGCGGAACAGCTCGGCATGGCGCAGGATCCGCCCGCCGCCGCAGACCGGACACGGGTCGGAGATGGCCCCGATGCCGCCACAGTCGCGGCACAGCGCGCTGATCGCATCCATGACGGCATCCTTGACGGCGTCCGTGACCGTATCCGTGACGGCATCCGTCGCCGTATCCTTCACGGCATCCGTGACCGTATCCGTGGCAAGAATGACGCCGCCGCGTCAATGGGCGGGCTGGAAGGGTCGGGTGCCACGACCCCATCGGGGTCGTCCGGGGAGCCGTAGGGCGACGCAACCGGCCCCGCCCATGCGCGCGCCGACGTGCCGGATCCGGAGGCCTGGCGATCCTGGGTTGCGCACCACGCAGTACAAGACGCGCGGCCACCCCCTCGTTTATACTGTCCAGCAGACGGGTCGCGGCTCTCCGGACCGCCTGACATGTCTCTGCCTGTGTTCGTCTCGAGGTCCGGGCTCGCTTGGGCCGCGCCCCTGAACCAACGAGTTCGGGAGGGACAGACATGACCATCAGAAATCCGGTCGAATGGAGCTGGTATCGGCTGCGCAGCACCTCGCTGGCGGTCAGCGCCACGAGCGAGGAGAGCGCCGCGGGGGCCGTGCAGCGCCTGCCCGCGGTGCGGCGGATCGGCCTGCAGGATCTGCGCGACTGCCTGGCGCTGGGCTGGGACGATTTCGCCCAGAACCGGTCCGACGTGATCTTCGTCTGCGTGATGTATCCGCTGATCGGCCTGCTGCTGGCCCGCCTCGCCTCGGGCTACGGGGTGCTGCCGCTGGTATTTCCCCTGGCCTCCGGCTTTGCCCTGGTAGGGCCCTTCGCCGCGGTCGGGCTGAACGAGATGAGCCGCCGGCGCGAGCAGGGCGGCCCGGTCGGCTGGGCCGACGCGCTCGGTGTGTTCAGCGCTGCCGCGATCCGCTCGATCCTGGTGCTGGGGCTGCTGCTGATGGCGATCTTCCTGGTCTGGCTGGTGGCGGCGGGGCTGATCTACAACGCGACGATGGGCCCCGGGCAGCCGGCCTCGGCCGGGCAGTTCCTGCATGACGTGTTCCTGACCCGCGGCGGCTGGGCGCTGATCGTGCTGGGCTGCGGCGTCGGGTTCGGCTTCGCGGTCGCGGTGCTGGCGATCAGCGTCGTGTCGTTTCCCCTGCTGCTCGATCGCCGGATCGGGCTGGAAGCGGCGATCCTGACCTCGGTGCGGGCGGTGGCGGCCAATCCCCGGACGATGGCGGCCTGGGGGCTGATCGTGGCCGGTTTGCTGGTGGTGGGCGCACTTCCGCTGCTGCTCGGCCTGGTGGTTGTGATGCCGGTGCTGGGCCATGCCACCTGGCATCTCTACCGGCGGCTGGTGGTGGCCGGCTGAACGTCCGCCACGGCTTGCCCGATGGCGGCAGGCCTGGCGGTGGCGGGCGGAGGCTCAGCCCGTCACCACCCGGATCGGCCCGGGTGCGTCGCCGATGCTCACCGGGGTGAACCCGGCGGCATCACCGTCCGCCTGCGCCGGCAGCGGGGCATTGCCGATGATCTCCACCAGTCGCGCCCGCAGATGCCGCACGCCCGGGGCGCGGCCGAGCAGATCGAGCGGCAGCGCCGCCCCGTACATCAGCGCGGCGGCCGCTCCGGCCCGGTCGAACAGCGCGACCGAGAAGCCGGGCTCGCTCGGCACCGCTTGTGGCGCCAACAGATAGCGACCACCATACAGCCGCCCCTTGCTGACGATGACGCTGCCAGCCTGGGTGCGGGTGCCATCGACTTCCAGCGTGATCGTCGGAAACCGGTAGCGGGCACTCTCACGCAGGCTTTGCAGCACATAGGCGCCCCGGCCCATCAGCCGTTTGGCGGGCAGGGACAGATGATGGACGACATGGGCATCGAACCCTACGCCGACCATCTGCACGAACAGCCGCGAAGTCCGCGCCTTCCCGCGCAGGATGCCGGGCCAGAGCAGCCTGGTACGGCCGAAGGCCAGGGCGGCGGCAATCGCGCGTGGCGCGAAGGGCAGCCCGAGCTCATGGGCCAGGACATTGGCGGTGCCGAGCGGGATCACCCCCAGCATGGCATCGGAGCCGAGCAGACCATTGGCGACCTCGGCGATGGTGCCGTCCCCGCCGGCGTCGAGCTCGTGGTGGCCGCCGGCGGCGGTGGCCTCGCGCGCCAGCGCTTCCGCATGGCCAGGCCGCCGCGTCTCCGCCAGTTCCAGGCGGATGCCGTTGGCGACCAGCACGTCGATCACGTCCCAGAGCAGCCGGGTCCGGCGGCGACCCGCTGTCGGGTTGAACACGATCACCACGGCGGCACGGCAAATTCCCGAGGTTCATTTGGCGAACTTATAAAAATACTGCCCGACCGTGACATGCGTATGAATGGCCCCGGTCCATTCGATGAATTTTCGGATCGGTATCCACCGTGGCGCTGGTCATGCAATCTTCACTTACGCGGCGCGGAACCTGACGTATCTGCTGCGCCGCAGATGTTCCGGCATGCTCCTCAACCGGCTTTCCAGACATGGCCCGCGGTATGAACGCTCATCTGTCCGACGCTGCCCGCCCGGCCTATCGCAGTGTATTCATCTCCGACATCCATCTTGGCACTCGCGGCTGCCGCAGCGACTTCCTGGCGGATTTCCTCCAGCACATGTCCTGCCAGCACCTGTTCCTGGTCGGTGACATCATCGATGGCTGGCGGCTGCGCAAATCCTGGTACTGGGATGACAGCCACGACCAGGTGATCCGGCTGGTGCTGCGCCATGCCCGGGCCGGGACCGAAGTGGTCTACATCCCCGGCAACCACGACGAGATGTTTCGCGCCTGGCTGCCGCCGATGTTTCCCGGCGGGCTCGAGGTGGCCGGGATCAAATTGCGCAAGGAAGCGGCCCACACCACCGCCGATGGCCGCCGCCTGCTGGTGATGCATGGCGACGAATTCGACAGCGTGGTGCGCTACGCGAAGTTCCTGGCCCTGCTGGGTGACTGGGCCTATACTGCCGCGCTGGTGGTCAACCGATGGTTCAATGCCGGCCGGCGACGCCTGGGCTATCCTTACTGGTCGCTGTCGGCCTGGCTCAAGCGGCAGGTGAAGGAAGCGGTGAAGGCGATCGACCGGTTCGAGACCGCCCTGGCCGGCGAGGCCCGCCGCCGCGGCTTCGACGGGGTGGTTTGCGGTCATATCCACCATGCCGAGATGCGTATGGTGAACGGAGTGCTCTATCTGAACGACGGCGACTGGGTGGAAAGCTGCACGGCGCTGGTCGAACATCATGACGGCAGGCTGGAACTGATCGACTGGGCGGCCCTGAACCGGATGTCCTTCTTCGCGCCACGCCGCGCCGCCCTGCCAGAAGCTGCCTGACGCGACCCCCCTCCAGGATCAAACGCTGGCCGACGACATCACGCCGGCCCTCGCGGCGTACGACATGCTGGCTCCCACCGCGTCGCACCGGATCCTGATCGTCTCCGACGCCTGGAAACCGCAGGTCAATGGCGTGGTCCGCACACTGGCAACCGTGGTCGGGGAACTCTCGGCGATGGGCCATGTGGCGGAGGTGATCGGCCCGGACCGGTTCCGCACACTGCCCTGTCCCACCTATCCCGATATCCGCCTCTCGCTGCTGCCAGGCCGCCGGCTCGGACGGATGATCGAGGATTTCGCCCCGGATGCGCTGCATATCGCCACCGAAGGCCCGCTGGGCCTCGCCGCCCGCGCCTGGGCCCGCCGGCACGGCCGGTCGTTCACCACCGCCTTCCACACCCGGTTTCCCGAATATGTCCAGGCCCGCACCGGCCTGCCGCCGCGCGCGCTGTATGCCTGGCTGCGGCGCTTCCACGGCACCGGCCAGGGCATCATGGTGGCGACCGAAAGCCTGCGGCAGGAGCTCGCCGGACTCGGCTTCAGCAATATCCGCTCCTGGTCGCGCGGCGTGGATCTCGACATGTTCCACCCCTTCCCGCGTGAGGACTGGGCCCTGCCACGGCCGGTCTTCCTGTATGTCGGGCGGGTCGCGGTGGAGAAGAACATCGGCGCGTTCCTCGATCTCGACCTGCCCGGCAGCAAGGTGGTGGTCGGCGGCGGACCGCAGCTGGCCGCGCTGCAACGGCGCTACAAGGGGGTTCACTTCACTGGTCCGCGCCACGGTGCGGCGCTGGCGCGCGCCTATGCCGGGGCTGATGTGTTCGTCTTCCCGAGCCTGACCGACACGTTCGGCCTGGTGATCCTGGAAGCGCTGGCCTGTGGCACTCCGGTGGCGGCCTTCCCGGTGACCGGGCCCAAGGACGTGCTGGCGGATGCCGCCGGAGTGATCGGGGCGGTGGATGCCGATCTGCGCAGCGCCGCGCTAGCGGCGCTGGCCGCCGATCGTGACGCCTGCCGGGCCCATGCCGAGCGCTATGGCTGGCGTGCCTGCGCCGAGACGTTCCTGGCCAATCTGGTGCCGCTCGCCGGATAGCGGACGGCGCGGCTTCATGCGGGGCAGGCCGTGGCCCCAGAAGCCTGCCCCAGAAGCCGGCCCCAAAGGCCGGCCCCCGGGGTCTGCCCACTGGATTTGCCCATGGGATTTGCCCATGGGATTTGCCCACTGGGGTCGGCCCCCCGCGATGAAGCCGTTCCGGGCGCCTGCGGCCTACCGACAGAAGCCGATCAACCCGTACTCGGTGCTCCAGTCATTGGCATCGAGGATCGTCTCGTTGAACACTGCGGCGCGCTTGCCGGCGCCGCAGGTGGATGTAACCGGGTCGAGCGCGACGCGGGAATAGTCGCCCCAGCGCTGGATGCCGTTCTGCAGATCGCCGGTCAAAGCCACCGGGCTCGTGAACAGCACCGAACCCGGCCCGACCGCGCCCAACGGATCAGCGGCCAGGCGGCCCGAAAAGCGCACCGCCGCATTGTGCTGGCCGCCGCTGCTGCTGAGCGCGTCGGTGGTCGACCAGGTGAAGAATGCGTCGCCACCGCTGTTGGCGGCGACCGATGGGTTGAAATCGTTCGAAGTGGACGATTCGACCAAGGCGCCCGACTGGATCACCGTGTTAGCATTCGTATCGATCTGATAGTATATCGGCATCGGGCGCGCCCCGGTCCCGATCACCGTGTGGACGTTCCACAGCGAGTTGCTGTACTGCGTGCTGGCGTTCTGGAATCGGCCGTCCAGGGTGTCGAGCACCTGGCTGGTCCCCGGCTGGAGGGCGTTGGGAGGCAAGCCATAGGTGGGCACCGCGATCTGGGCCTGCAGGACGAAGCTCGCCTGGTACTCGTCGCTGAGTTCGGTGCCGCGGTACAGGTCGAGCACCGCGCGGCTGGCGTCGATCGCCAGGAAGAAGCCGATGCCGTTGATGTCGGCGACGACCGGCGGGGCGATCGTGCCGACCGAGGTGGGCAGCGTGAAGATCGGCGAACTCCAACCGAAGCCGTTATAGATCTCCGCCTTGGGAATCGGCATCATCGCCGCGCCCTTGAAGCCGGAACTGCCGAAGATGTTGCCGGTCACCAGGATCGCGTCCTGGGTGATGCCGAGTTGATCGTAGTCCCACAGGTCGCCGTTGACGAAGATGCCGCCCCCGGAGCAGCTGCGATAGGTGTACCAGGCGCCGGTGGCCTTGGCGGTCTTCGAGACCGCGATCCAGAAGCAGGCCGAGACGGTATCGCCGCTGGCCGGGGGCACCCTGGTGTCCGTGACCACCCAGCGGTTCCAGAGCGTATCATAGACCACCCGCGGATCGCTGAGGAGGTCGCTGGTGCCGAAGAAGGCGCCGAAACCCGTGGATTTCTGCAGCACCCCCTTGCGGCTGTAGACGTTGATGGTCTGGTTCACGGTGTAGACGACCTCGGACGGCCCGATCGCGCCGGTGGTATCAGGCGGGTAGCCGCCATTGCCCGCGCCGGTCTGGTTGGGGCCGGGCTTTTTGACGATGACCGTCGTCGGCGCGTTCAATAGGCTCGTCCCCGCCAGCGCCGCGGTGGGCTTGGCGATAGCGTGGGAAAGCGCTTCGTCGGCCGCCCGCTTCGCTGCCCGATAGGCTTCCGGGTCCATCGTCGGCCGCAACGGCAGGGCCGGGCCGGCGCCCGACCCGGTGGCCGGCAGCGCGGCCTGCGCCGCCGCCATATCCTCGGCGCTTCGCTCGTAACTGGCCTGCGGGTCCACCGAGGCCCGCGCCGTCTGCAGGATGGGCTTGCCCACGCCACTGGCCTCCGGTGCAGCCTGAGCCCGGGCGGTGCCGGGCGGCAGGGCGGCCGGGATCAGCGCCGCCGCACCCAGACAGAGCGCAGCCATCCAGCGCGGCGCACGGCGCCGTAGCCGACGCGATTTCATTCGAGCCAATGTTTTTCCTCCCGCCAGCAGACTGATCATTGTGGTGGTGACGCCGATACTGCCGACGCGGCGGCGCCCCTGCGCCGGGGCAAGCCATCAGGCCGGGTAGCAAGCCAGAGGCAACCCCGCGTCATCCATTGCAGAGGCGCGGAGTAAATCGCTGCCGATTTGATGCAGCCAAAGTTCGTAGTGTGCACTTTCGGGATGACTGCGCAAGCGCTCCAGGGAAGCGCTGTCTGCAATAAAAAGGGCTTTGAATAGTCTTGACGGGTGCCAGCGCAAGCATCTCCGCCGCGATCGCCGCGCAGGCGCAGCGCGACCGGGACGCCCAGGCGGCACGCGATGCGGCGAACCGGCCTGGCCCGCCCGCCGCGTCCTCGACCCGGATGTCCGACATGGGGATCCCCAACATCGATATGCCGAGTATCGCGATGCCGGCCAACAGGACCTGCACCGCACCATGACCAGCTCCGGCAATGCCGGCAGCATGACGGAGAACTGCCACAACTGACGACGCGCAGCCGCCTTGGGATCTGAAGGGCCGGGACGATCCGCGAATTGCGCGTCTGTCCGGTGACAGTTGTTTTTGTGTCGCTATGGCCGGCCGGCTATGGCGCTGCCGCCCGACCACTGCACGGCGAGCACCGACAGGCCTCGTGTGCTGCCGCTCTGTCTCGATGACGGCCTCGTCGATCTGGCAGTACCGGGATCTGGCAGTACCGGGCTTCCTCGGCCCAGTGACCTGGGAAGGCTTTACCCGCAACGTGCACGGCGGCACGTCGCCGATGCCTGCCAGGCCCGGTCGCACAGGGTCACCGAGATCATCGCAGGCCACAGAGCTGCGCCATTCCGGGAATTCGCCAGGGCGCAGCGCCCCCCGAGGGCCGATCGGGGTCCGTTTCCGGTGCGGGGCATGATCCAGGGAATGCGGCCTCAGGCCGCCGCCCGTACCGCGGGCGGGACCTGGGCCAGCCCGTCCTCGTCGAGCAGCGCCAGATAGGGATCGAGCGCCAGCACGAAGCCCACCACCGTGGCGAGCAGCGCCGGGGCGGTGGTCGGGGTCACCAGCACGGCTTCGCTCAGCAGTTCCACGCTGTGGTCGGGCCGCAGCCGCAGCCGCCAGCCCGGCGGCAACGTGGCTTGCAGACCACGCAAGGTCGCGAAACTGCGATCCCGAACGCCGGAGGGGTCGGCGGCGGTGCTGGGCACCCGGCCGAGCACCGCGCTCAGCGCCACCAGGCCATCGCCGAGCAGGGCGTGAAACAGCCGCTCCCGCCAGCGGAAGCGGAAGCCGGGCGCATAATGCGGCTCCCGCAGGGACAGCCTGCCGGCATTGTCGACCAGGAACGGCCCCAGACGAAAAGGCTCATGGAACGGCATGGTTCGATGCTCCGGGCTGGCCCGTGAAAGCCTTAGTCTTGCCCGGCGCTGGTGAAGCATCCATAAACTGGCGCTTCTGACAGAATGAATCGCCATGTCCGTCGTCGATACGCTGCGGCTCGTCGTGGCACCCCCCCACCCTGCCGGCCGGCCCTTCCTGCTGGCCGGGCTGGTGGCCGTGCTGGTCGGGCTCGGGCTCGGGTCCTGGCCGGGCCATGCGCTGGCCTGGGCGGGGCTGCTGTTCGTGCTGTTCTGCCTGTATTTCTTCCGTGATCCCGACCGCGTGGCGCCGGACCGGCCGGAACTGCTGCTGGCGCCGGCCGATGGCCGCGTGGTCTCGGTCGAGCAGGTCGCCCCGCCGCCCGAACTGGATCTGTGCGCGGCGCCGCGCTGGCGGGTGGCGATCTTCCTCTCGGTGCTGGATGTGCATGTCAACCGCGCGCCCGCCACCGGGACCGTGACCCGCATCGCCTATCGCCACGGCCGCTTCCTCAATGCCAGCCTGGACAAGGCGAGCGAACTCAATGAACGCAATGCCATCGCGATCCGCCTGGCCGACGGGCGGGACATCGCGGTGGTGCAGATCGCCGGGCTGATCGCCAGGCGCATCGTCTGCGACCTGCGCGAGGGCGCGACGACGCGCGCCGGCGCGCGCTTCGGCATCATCCGCTTCGGCAGCCGCACCGATCTGTATCTGCCCGGGGGCGTGCGCCCGCTGGTCGCGGTGGGACAGACCATGGTGGGCGGAGAGACGGTGCTCGCCGCGCTCGGGGGGGCGGACGGGGCACCATGACCCCGGACCCGCGCGTATCCCCGATACGGCGGCTGCAGAGCCGCTTCCGCCCCCGCCAGCGGCCGCGGTTCAAGGGCCCGTCCTTCAACCGTATGGTCCCCAACCTGCTGACCATGCTGGGCCTGTGTGCAGGGCTGACAGCGATGCGCTTCGCGCTGGAAGGCCGCTTCGGCGCCGCGGCAGTGGGGATCGTGGTCGCCGGTGCGATCGACGGGCTGGACGGGCGGCTGGCACGGCTGCTGAAAGCGGTGTCCCGCTTCGGCGCGGAATTCGACAGCCTGGCCGATTTCCTGTGCTTCGGCGTCGCCACGGCCTTCATCATCTATCTTTGGTCGCTGCAGCGGCTGGGCGCCTTCGGCTTCACCCCGTGCCTGATGTTCGCGGTGTGCATGGCGCTGCGGCTCGCTCGGTTCAACGCTGCGCTGGACAGCGCGCCAGGGCCTGCCTACGCCTATAATTTCTTCACCGGCGTGCCGGCCCCGGCGGGCGCGGGGCTCGCGCTGTTTCCGCTGTTCCTCGGGCTGGAAGCGCGGCAGTTCGGCTGGACCTGGCTGCTGAACGCGGCGCAGTTCCCGCTGTTCTGCGCGGTGGTGCTGGTCGGCACCGCCCTGCTGCTGGTCTCCACCCTGCCGGTCTGGAGCTTCAAGAATTTCAAGGTGCCGGCCGAATACGTGCTGCCGATGCTGCTGGGCACCGGCGTGTTCGCCGCCGTGCTGGTAGCCGATCCCTGGGCGGCACTGGCCGCGGCCGGGCTGCTCTACGTGGCGATGCTGCCGCTCAGCCTGCGCAGCTTCCGCCGGCTGAAGCACGAGGCCGAGGCAATGCGTCACGACTCGAGCCACGAGGGAACGCTGCAGCTGAGCGACGGCGACACCTGATGCAGCCTGCCGCCGCACCCGCAAGATCGGTCTGCTGCACCAGGGCCGCGGCCGGGCCCGAGCGCGCTGTCCGGGTCTGCAGGGTGCGGCTGGCGGCATCGGCGTCGATCCGGCGAGTGCGGCCCGGGCTATGCTCTGGCCCCACCAGGGGCTGCGCGCCGGAATGCCGGTCTGCCGGACAACGTCAATCTTTGAGGCAGTCCGTCGCTTTCCGGTGACACTGAACACCCGGGCTCCCACCCCCGTCGGCGGCCCTTGCGCCTTGGACGAAAACGGGTCCGACGGCCCCGCCCGCAGGCCATCGCCGCCGCGCTCTCACCCGGTCATCCCCGTTTCATGGGTCACATCCGGGCCGGCCGGCACAGAATAGCCCAGCCAATCGCCCAGGCCTGGCCTATCCGCCCGCCAGGCCGGGTATCTGCGCGCCGGCGGCCCGCGCGGTCACCGCGTCGGCCAGCGCCAGGGATGCAGTCAGCCCGGGCGATTCGATCCCGAACAGGTTCACCAACCCGGCCACCCCGTGCGCTTCCGGCCCCTGGATCACGAAGTCCTGCCCGGGCGCCCCCGGCGGTACGATCTTCGGCCGGACCCCGGCATAGCCGGGCAGCAGCGCCCCGTCGGCCAGGCCCGGCCAGTAGCGCCGCACGGCTTCGTAGAACCCCTCCGCCCGCGCCGGATCCACCCGATACTCGGGCGCCGGCACCCATTCCACATCCGGCCCGAACCGCGCCTGGCCGGCCAGATCGATCGTCAGATGCACGCCAAGCCCGCCCGGCACGGGAACCGGATAGATCAGCCGCGAAAAGGGCGACCGGCCGGACAGGGTGAAATAACTGCCCTTCGCGTAATACGGGGTGGGGATCATCGCTTCCGGCATTCCGATAATGCGCCGTGCCAGCCCCGGTGCGCCCAGCCCCGCGGCATTGACCACCAGCCGACAGGCCAGCCGCATTGGCTCCACCCCGCCCACGCTGAGCTCCGGGCCGGTGGCAGTCGCCCGGCCCTGCAGAACCTCGCAATGGAAGGCGAACACCGCCCCGGCGGCCTCGGCATCCCCCTGCAGCGCCAGCATATAGGCATGGCTGTCCAGAATGCCGGTGCTAGGGGACAGCAGCGCAGCGGTGCAGGTCAGGTTCGGTTCCAGCGCGACGGCCTCGCGGGCCGACAGCAGGCGCATGCCCTCCACCCCGTTCGCCTCGGCACGGGCCTGGATAGCGCGGAGTTTTTCGGCCTCCTCGGCGGTGGCGGCGACGATCAGCTTGCCGCAGGCGCGGGCCGCCACGCCACGTTCGGCGCAATAGGCATAAAGCGCCCGCCTGCCCGCGACGCAGGCGCGGGCCATCAGGCTGCCCTGCGGATAATAGATGCCTGCGTGGATCACCTCGCTGTTGCGCGAGGAGGTCTCGGTGCCGATCGCCTCGGCCGCTTCCAGCACCAGCACCTCGCGCCCGGCCTGGGCCAGGGCGCGAGCAACCGCCAGGCCGATCACGCCGGCGCCGATGACGACACACTCCACCCGTTCCATCACCGCCCCCCCGCGACCGGGGAGGATGCTCCCCGATGACCGATGGTGCGGCTGTCGGCCGGCGCGTCAAGACCCGGCGGCCTGCGGGTTGGCCGGGCAGTGCCGGCCCCATCAACGCAAACGGGCCGCCCCAGTTGGGACGGCCCGCTCGAGTCAAACGCCGTGGTGGCGGCGGATCAGACGGCGCGCAGCTGGGTAGCAGCGGCCTTGCCGCGCTCCATCTGCACTTCGTAGCTGACCTTCTGGCCCTCGTTCAGGCCATGCAGCCCGGCCGCCTGCACGGCGGTGATGTGCACGAACACATCCTTGCTGCCATCCTGCGGCATGATGAACCCGAAGCCCTTGGCGGCGTTGAACCACTTAACGGTGCCGATAGCCATGCGAACGCACTCTCCTGATGATGGCCCGCGGATCCAAATCCACGGCGCCTTGAACGACCGGGTCCTTCGAGACTTGGGCGACCGGTGCTCCGGAGACGCGGCAAGGCTGGCAAAACACGGTGAACGGCACGGACTGGCACAGAAACACCTGAGTAAGTCAAGCGCAATATTTCTGCTCCTGGTCGCTCACGCCCGCCGCAGGCGCCGCAATTCCACCCCCTGCCAGCACAGCAGGATTGGCACGCCCACCGCCAGATCCCGCGCCCGGCGCAGCAGCGAAACCCCCAGAGCGATCTCGGCCGGCACGCCGAAGATCGCCCCCAGCCCGGCATAGGCGGCCTCCTGCACCCCGGCATAGCCCGGCACCACGAAGGCCAGCGCCAGCACGGCATGCAGCAGCGCCTCGATCGCCAGCGCCGCGGGCAGGTCGATCCGCGCGCCCAGCAGGCGGAAGGCGATGAACCCGCCGATCCCGGTGCCCAGCCAGCCCAGCAGATGCAGGGCGAAGCCGGCGACCAGCCGCCCGGGCCGGCGATACAACGCTGCCAGCGTCTCTGGCAGGCCCTCGCGCCGGCCGGCGAACCAGGTGGCGCCGATGCGCCGGCCCAGCCAGGCGAACAGCGCCCCGGCACGGTGCTGCACCCAGACGAAGCCGCCGGCCGCCGCAACTGCGACCAGCAGACCCCCCGCCAGCGGCCAGGCGAGGGCCGTATCCGGCTGGCGGACCAGCAGGATGGCGAGCCCGACCGCGACGAAGACGATCTGCGCCAGCAACTCGGCGGTGACATCCACCACGGTCGATCCGGCGGCGAGCGGCCAGCTGACGCCGTGCAGCCCGACCGCGCGGGCGCCGAGCAGGAACCCGCCCAGCGTCGAGAACGGCAGGCAGGTGGCCGCAGCATCGCGCACCATGCGCCCCCAGATCATCACCAGAGCGCCGCTTGCGACCCACCGCGCCGCGTCGGCCGGTTCCGCCCCGCCCGCAGGCGCGGCCAGGATCGGCGCGTCAGCGGCACCCGCCAGTCCGGAGGCGCAGGACCTTCCGATGCCATGATGCGGGCGGCGCTGGCCGGGCGGACTCACCACCAGCGCCGCCCAGGCGAGGCCCAGTACCACGAACAACAGCATCTGCCAGGCGATCAGCAGGGCGAAGCCCCCCCAGCCCGCCGACAGCACGGTCGCGGCCACCCGTCCGGCGCCCGACCAGCCGATCAGCAGGGTCGCCGCGGCCAGGCCCAGCACCGCCAGAACAATCGACAGCGTCCGCACTCTTGCCCCCCGCAACCGGCCGCCGGCTCTACACCAACCGCCCGGGCGCGGGCTATACAGCCCGGCCGGAGAA
>DAICZL010000747.1 GCA_027311165.1 bacterium | reverse complement strand
CTCCGGTTCGTCCGGAAGCTTGCAGGAAGCGCGGGCTGGGGCAAGATGGGACCCCACCGGAAGCGAGACCGCCACCATGAGCACCGCCCCGAACGCCGCGGCAAGCCGGCGGATCGACGCATCCCGGCTGTGGGACAGCCTGCTGCAGATGGCGAGCTTCGGCGCAACCGCCAAAGGCGGGGTGAGGCGTCTCGCACTGACCGATGTGGATGGCGCCGGCCGCGCCCATTTCCGCGCCGGCTGCGAGGCCGCCGGCCTGAGCGTGCGGGTGGACGAGATCGGCAACATGTTCGCCCGCCGCGCCGGACGCGACCCGGGCCGGGCGCCGGTGCTGTTCGGCAGCCATCTCGACAGCCAGCCCACAGGCGGCAAGTTCGACGGCGCCTACGGCGTGGTCGCGGGGCTGGAGGTGATGCGCAGCCTGAACGACCACGCGCTGATGACCGAGGCGCCGCTGGAACTGATCAACTGGACCGACGAGGAAGGCAGCCGCTTCGGCACCGGCATGCTGGGCAGCGGCGTCTGGGCCGGCGCCTACCGGCTGGACCAGGCGCTGAGCCTGACCGACTCGCAGGGCGTGAGCGTGGGCGCGGCGCTGGAGGCGATCGGCTGGCGCGGCAGCGCGCCGGCGCGGCACTTTCCGGCGGATGCCTATTTCGAGCTGCATATCGAACAGGGCCCGATCCTGGAGAGCGAGGGCACAGAGATCGGCATCGTCACCGGCGCGCAGGGCCAGGTCTGGTTCGACGCGATCGCACGCGGGCGCGAGGCGCATGCCGGCAGCACCCCGCCGGCGGCGCGGCGCGACGCGCTGGTCTGCGCCGCCCGCGTGATCGACCTGGTGGACCGCATGATGCGCGCCCGCGGCGAGGCCGGCCGCGGCACCGTGGGCGAAGTGCACGTGCTGCCCAACAGCCGCAACACCGTGCCGGGCGAGGTACGGTTCAGCGTCGAATTCCGCCACCCCGACAGCGCCGAGATCGAGCGCCTGGCAGTGCAGTTCCCGCGCGAGGCGGGGTTCATCGCCCGCGATTGCGGCGTGGCGCTGGAAGTGCGGCACCTGTACACGGTGCCCGCGCAGCCCTTCGACCCGGGCTGCATCGCGGTGGTGCGCCAGGCCGCGGCGCAAGCCGGCTGCACCGCGCGCGAGATCGTCTCGGGCGCCGGACATGATGCGGTCTATGTCGCCCGCCACGTGCCGACGGCGATGGCGTTCACCCCCTGCAAGGACGGCCTCAGCCACAACGAGGCCGAAAGCATCACCCCCGAGGAAGCTGCCGCCGGCTGCGCGGTGCTGTTCGAGGCGGTGCTGGCGCGGGCCAACCGGGCGCTGTGAGGGGCTGGCAGAAACAGCCTGGAGCGGACGACGAGATTCGAACTCGCGACCCTGAGCTTGGAAGGCTCATGCTCTACCAGCTGAGCTACGTCCGCGGCCGCCGGTATAGGTAGACGAGGATGCCGGCCCAGGCAAGAATCGCCCGCCACGGACAGTGCCCAAGGGGGAAGCGGCGCAGCCGGGCGACACCGCGCCGCTGAACGACGCCGATGGGAAGCTGCCCGTCCCGCTGGGGCCCGTCCCGCTGGGGCCTGTCCCGCTGGGGCCCGTCCAGCTGGAGCCCGTCCCGCTGGGGCGCGCGCCGGCCCGTGCGGGTTCGGCAACCATCGGTGGACGGCTCGTGACCCAGGCGGGAGAAGGGGGGTGGAAGCCTTTGGCCGCGCCGTCCCGGTCTGCCCCCACCCGGCCGCCCCCAGGT
>DAICZL010000440.1 GCA_027311165.1 bacterium | reverse complement strand
CAGCGTCGGCGGCTTCGCGGCGGCGGTGATGCAGCACCTGGCATGGCGCGGGCTGCTCGACGGGCTCAAATTCCGGCCGCTGACGCTGCCCGACCGGTTCATCGATCACCACAGCCAGCCGAAGCAGCTGACGGAGGCGGGGCTCACCTCCCGCGACATCGTGGCCGCGGCGATGGGCTGTCTCGGCCTCGATCTCGCCGGCGTGGTGCCTGCCCGATGATGCGACGACGCAGCCTGCTCGGCGCGATCCTCGCGCTGCCCCTCGCCGCCGCCGGCCCGACCGACGTCTCGGCCCCGATCAAACGGCTGAACGGGGCGCTGATCGAGGTGATGAAGGCGGGCGCAGCGAGCCCTTACGCCGATCGCTTCACGACGCTCGCCACGGCGATCGATCAGGCCTTCGATCTGCGGGCGATCCTGCAGACCAGTATCGGGCCGCGCTGGGCGAGCCTGCCGGATGTGCAGCGCGCGGAACTTCTGGCGGTGTTCCGCCGCTTCACGGTCGCGACCTATCTCGCCAATTTCGACAGTTTCTCCGGCGAGCGCTTCGACGTGCTGGCCGAGCAGCGCCAGGTGGGCAGCGACCAGGTGGTGGCGACCCAGCTGGTGGCGGGCAGCGGACCGCCGGTGCGGTTCGACTATGTCATGCGCCAGGGAGCCGACGGGGGCTGGCGGGTGGTCGATGTGCTGCTGGACGGATCGATCAGCCGGGTCGCGGTGCAGCGGTCGGATTTCCGCGCCCTGCTGGCCGATGGCAATGCCAGCGCGCTGATCGGCAGCCTGCAGCGCAAGATCGCCGAACTGTCCGGCGGCGCGGCGCCGGCCTGACATGGGCTGGCCCGCGATCGCGGCAGCGGCGCTGGCGATCAGCGGGATGGTGCAGGCCCTGGCGGGGCTGCTGGCGGTGCGCCGGTTCGCCGCCGCCCCGCCGCCGCAAGCCCCTCACCCGTTGCCGGGGATCAGCCTGCTCAAGCCGCTGCACGGCACAGAGCCGGGACTCGAGGCGGCGCTGGCCAGTGCCTGCGCGCAGGACTATCCGGACCTGCAGATCCTGTTCGGTGTCACCGATCCCGCCGATCCCGCCCTGGCTGTGGTCCGGCGCGTGATCGCGCGGTTTCCCGGCCGCGACATCGCCGTGGTGGTGAACCCGGCGCGGCATGGCGCCAATGGCAAGGTCTCCAACCTGATCAACATGCTGCCGGCAGCCCGCCACGATGTGCTGGTAATCGCCGACGCCGATATCCATGCCCCGGCGGACTATCTGCGGAACATCGCCGCGGCGCTGGCGGTGCCCGGCACCGGACTGGTGACGACGCTCTATAGCGGTCTGCCCGCCTCCACCCGGCTGGCCGCGCGGCTGGGGGCGAGTGGCATCACCCATGGCTTCCTGCCCGGCGCGTTGCTGGCCCGCGCGCTGGGGCGGCAGGATTGCCTGGGCGCGACCATGGCGCTGGGGCGGGCGACACTGGAACGGATCGGCGGGCTTGGCGTGCTCGCGCCGCACCTGGCCGATGACCATGAACTCGGCCGCAGGGTGCGCGCCGAGGGGCTCACGGTGCGGCTGGCCACAACCGTGCCGGCGACCACGGTGCCGGAAGCGACGCTCGCGGCCCTGTTCGGCCATGAACTGCGCTGGGCGCGCACGATCCGCGCGCTGGAGCCGGCCGGATTCGCGGCCTCCATCGTGCAGTATCCGCTGGCCGCGGCGGCGCTCGCGATCGCCCTGTCGGCCGGCAATGCCTGGGCGCTGGCGCTGTTCATGATGGCCTGGATGCTGCGTGCCGCGGCGGCGCGCGGCATCGATCGGGCGATCGGGCTTGCAATCCGGGCACCGGTCTGGCTTCTGCCGCTGCGTGATCTTCTGTCGGTGGCGGTGCTGCTGACGAGCTATCTGAGCGATCGGGTGACCTGGCGCGGCGAAGTGATGCACGCGAGGCCCATGCCAATCGGCTCCGGAAAGGGATGACCCGGCGATGATGAAGACCCTGTTCCTGCATCCCCCCTCCTTCGACGGTTTCGATGGCGGGGCCGGATCGCGCTATCAGGCCCGGCGGGAGATCCGTTCATTCTGGTATCCGACCTGGCTCGCCCAGCCGGCGGCGTTGGTCCCCGGCAGCAAGCTGATCGATGCCCCGCCGGCGCGAATCGGGCTGGAAACCGTCACCGCCCAGGCGCGGGATTTCGAGCTCTGCGTGATCCACACCTCCACCCCGTCCTTCGCCTCCGACGTCAAGGTCGCGCAGGCGCTGAAGGATGCGAACTCGGCGCTGCGGATCGGCTTCGTCGGCGCCAAGGTCGCGGTGCAGCCGACCGAGAGCCTGGCACAGGGCGCGCCGATCGACTTCGTGGCGCGCAACGAGTTCGACTTCACCATCAAGGAAGTGGCCGAAGGGCGGGATCTGTCGGCGATCGACGGCATCTCCTATCGCAATGCCGCCGGGACGATCCTGCACAATGCCGACCGGGCGGTGCTGGAGGACATGGCCCAGCTGCCCTTCGTGACCGAGGTCTACAAGCGCGACCTGCGCATCGAGGATTATTTCATCGGCTACCTGATGCACCCGTATGTGTCGTTGTACACCGGCCGCGGCTGCAAATCCCGCTGCACCTTCTGCCTGTGGCCGCAGACCGTCGGCGGGCACCGCTACCGGGTGCGCAGCCCCGGCCACGTCGCCGAGGAGATCCGGCTGGCGCAGAAGCTGTTCCCCGAGATGCGGGAAGTCTTCTTCGACGACGACACCTTCACCGACAACCTGCCGCGCGCCGAGGCGATCGCGCGCGAGCTCGGCAAACTGGGCGTCACCTGGTCCTGCAATGCCAAGGCCAACGTGCCGCGCGAAACCCTGAAAGTGCTGAAGGACAACGGCCTGCGGCTGCTGCTGGTGGGCTATGAGAGCGGCAACCAGCAGATCCTCCACAACATCAAGAAGGGCATGCGGATCGAGGTGGCGAAGCAGTTCACCCGGGACTGCCACGCGCTCGGCATCAAGATCCACGGCACCTTCATCCTGGGCCTGCCCGGGGAGACGCGCGAGACGATCGAGGAGACGATCCGCTTCGCCACCGAGATCAATCCGCACACGCTGCAGGTCTCGCTGGCCGCGCCCTATCCCGGCACGTTCCTGCACGCCCAGGCGCTGGAGAATGGCTGGCTGGACGCCGACCACGCCGAGCTGGTGGACGATCACGGCGTGCAGATCGCGCCGCTGCACTATCCGCATCTGTCCCATACCGAGATCTTCGACAGCGTCGAGACCTTCTACCGGCGGTTCTATTTCCGCGCGCCCAAGATCGCCTCGATCGTTGGCGAGATGGTGCGCAGCCCGCAGATGATGAAGCGCCGGCTGCGCGAGGGCGTGGAGTTCTTCCAGTTCCTGCGCGACCGCCACAAGGCGGCCTGACCCGGGCCTGGGATTGCCGGTGCAGGATACGTCCAAAG
>DAICZL010000727.1 GCA_027311165.1 bacterium | reverse complement strand
GGGCAAGAGTTCACCCTGCCCGGTTGGAGGGTGCGGTGCGGCGGTTCAGCGTGGCGGGGCCGGCGGGTTCGGTGCGATGGCGGCAAGCGCGTCCGGCACGCCGCGGGCCAGCGCCATTTCCCGGGCGGCGCGCGGCAGGTCGCCCACGCCGGCGACCGGGTCGGCGGTCAGCAGCCGGAACATGTCTCCGAAGGGGCCGCCCTGCATGCGCGGCCCCTCGCGCCGGGCCAGCGCCGCCCACGCCGCGGCATCGCCGGCCTGGGCGGTCGCGCCGGCCAGACGCAGCAGCAGCCGCTGCTGGGCATCGTCCAGCTTGCCCTCTGCCGGCACGCTGCGCGCTGCCAGCTCACTGAGTGCGGCCTCGGCGCCCGGCCAGTCCCGCGCCTGCTCGAGGATGCTGGCGCGCGCGGCATCGGCGGCCGGCGTGCCGAGCGCCCCCAGCGCCGCGGCCGCCCGCGCCGGATCGCCCCGCGCCGCAGCCAGGCGCGCGAACAGGATGGTGCGGCGCTCGGCGATCGCCTGGGTCACACCGGCGGGCGCCTCGCCTGGGGCCGCGCCGATGCCGGAGTCGATCAGCGCCCGCAACGCCGCCTCCGGATCGCCGGCGGCCAGCCGCACCTCGCCCAGCCGCAGGCCAAAAGCGGCCCGCGCCGCGCCGGGCGGAGCCGCGCGCATCAGTTTCTCGAGCACCGGTGCCGCCCGGCGCGGCAGATCGAGCGCCACCAGCCGGTCCGCCAGCCTGGCCGCCAGGACGTCGCCCTCGGCCCCCTGAGGCATCAGATCGGCGTTCTCCTCGATCAGCGCCACGAGATCGATGGGCGACAGCCGGTCGGTGGCATCGCTCTGCAGCAGCGCGGTGAATGCGCCGGTCAGGCGCTTGTGCAGATCGGCGGCCTGGTCGGGCCAGGCGGCCTCGGTCTCGCGCAGCAGTGCCAGCGCCTGGCGCCACTGCCCGGCCCGCTCGCGCAGTTCGGCCACGCGCAGCCGCAGCGCCAGTTCACGCTCATCCCCCCGCCAGGCGAACAGCAGTTTTTCCAGCGCGTCGGCCGCGCCCGCGTCGTTCACCCGACCGCTCGACAGGCGCAGCTCGGCGGCACGCCGCCCCGCCCGGATCCGCGCCAGCCGGTCATGCCCGTTCTGCAGCGCGTCATAGCCGGCCAGCGCCCCGTCCACATCGCCCGCCTGTTCGCGCAGCATCGCCCGCACCAGCGCGAGGTCCGGCGCGTCTGGCAGCCCGCTCATCAGCCGCATCGCCGCCTTGGGCTCGCCGCCCAGCGCCATCGTTTCGAGCACCAGAGGCGCGAGCTTGTCGCGCAAGGTCGGCGGATAGCGCAGCAGCACCCCACCGGTCGCAGCGAACACCGCAGCGGCGGCGGGTGATGCCTCCTGCGACTGCGCGAGGCGCAGCGCCCGCCAGAAGGCCAGCTCGTCGGTGAGCGGCAGGCCGGGATCATCGATCCCCCCGGCCTCCTCGCCGCGGCCGGCCAGCAGCGCCGCCTGCGCCGCCTGGGCGGCGAAGCCCGGATCGTCCTGTGTGGCGGGATCGTCGGCCGCGGCCAGGCGCATCATCGCCTGCGCCTCCGGCCCCAGGCCGAGCGCGATCATCGCCCGCGCCGTCTCGACCCGCGATGCGGTCCGCGCCAGCGGCGGATTGCTCGCGGCGGCGGCCAGCCCGGCCTGCATATGGCGGTTCCAGGCCCCCTGCGACAGCGCCGGCAGATCGAAGCTGCGGGTCAGCGCATCGATGCCGGCGATGCCGGCATCATCGAGCAGCGGCAGGCCGGCCGCGAGCGGCGGCTCGGCCGGGTCGCTCAGCGACACCGCGAACCCTTCAGCGACCGCCCGCAGCGCCACCCGGTCCGACTGCGCCTCCACCACCACACCCTGCCAGGTGGGCAGCAGCACATAGGCCGGATTGCGCCGTTCGACGACGACGCCCAGGCCCGGCGCCAGCAGCGTGCCCACCAGCAGGGTCGCGCCGGTTTCGGGATCGGCGATGGTCAGGCTGCGCCCGGCCCCGGCCGCGGCAAGCAGCAGCGCATCCTTGCCCGCCGCGGGCTGGATCGGCCGTGGCTGCACCGCCGTGTCCAGCCGGGTCACGGTCCAGCCGCGCCCATCGCGCGCCAGGGCCAGCCCGCCGGGCGCAGGCAGCGGCACCCGGATCACGGTCGCCATCGGCAGCACCTGCGCCACGGCCCCGGCAAAGGCTGGCATCGCGCGCAGCGCCGCCAGATCGACCGGCCGCGGCTCGTCGAACACCACCAGCGCCGCATCGCCCCGGCGCAGCGCCGCGGCCCCGACGCCCTTGCCGAACGGCAGCGAGAATGCCGCCCCGGTGTTACCCTCGGCGGTGCCGACGGGCTCGGCGGCGAGCGCGAGCGGCCCCTGCGCCAGAGTGTTGGGCGGCGCGGGAGGCGGCGAGGATTGAGGCGCAGCCCCCGGCCCGGACGCCGCCGGGGCGGGCGAGGCAGGCACCGGCGGGCTGGGCGCGGGCCGCCCCGCGGCCGGCTGGCCCGGCGCATCCCCGCCGGGCGCGACATCGGCGGGCGGTCCACTGGTTGCCGTCTCGGCCGCCGTGCCGGGCCCGGCCGCCACGCGCTCGGGCAGCGCCGGGAGCGGACGGGCCGCGAGTTTCGGCTTCCCGCCAGTGGCGGCGGGGCCGATGGCGGTACCCGCCTCATCGCCCGGCCGCCCCGCCGCCGGGCGGGGCATTGCGGCATGGGTGGTTTCGGCCGCCGCGAGAGGCGGCGGTTTCGTGTCCTCCCCGGGGGCGGCGGCCGCCGGATCGAACACGTCCAGCACCACCCGCCCGCCGATATGATAGTCCCGCCCCGTCGCCCCGGGCAGGATCCGCACGACGGCCGCGCCGGCGCCACCGCTCACCGAGGTCACGTTGCGCGGGTTCCGGCCGGGCGCGAGGATCGGCACCGGATCCCCGAATTTCAGCACGACCTCCGTTCCCTCATGCGTCACGCGCAGACCGACGGGATGGGGGAAATCGAATACCAGCCGGCCGAATCCGGGATGATCGCCAGCGCGGGCGACGATCCCGGCCACCGGCCCGGAAGCAGCGGACGGGGGGGCGTCCGGGACCGGGGCGGACAGCGCGAGCCCGGGCAGCACCAGTGCCAGTGCCAGCAGCAGGCTGCCCCAGCCGGGCCGGCGCATCAGTCGAAACTCGCGAGCAGCCGGTCGATGTCGGACTGATCCATCGCCGCGGCCGGCAGTTGCGGTCCGTTCAGCAACGCCGCCTCCCGCTCCGACGGTCCAGGCTGGCGGGCCTCCCCCGCAACCGCCGCCCCTGACGCAGCCTCCCCACGGCCCGTGCCGAACGCCGCCAGGATCTGAGCCACTTTCGCATCGATCGCCTTCAGCGTCGTCACGACCTTGGTGATGCGCTGACCGGTGATATCCTGGAAGCTGCAAGCCTCATAGATGCGCGTGGTGGCATTCTGCAACTGTTCGGCCGCACCACCGCTCACCTCGGTCGCGACCCTGTCGAGCGTCTCGCAGACTTCGAGGATCGCATCCGTGGCCGCCGCGGTATGGGCGACGATGGCGTCGAGTTCGTCGGTGGCCGCGGGGATGTGGTTGCCGGTGATGTCGTCGACCTTCAGCTCGGCGATCTCGGCCCGCGCCGAGGCGATGGTCCGGCCCAGCTCCTCGACCTCCGACAGAAGCCGCGTCTCCTGGGCCGACAGATCCCCCGCCATGGTGGACAGCACCGCGCGCACTACCTCGGCGATCACCTCCGGCGCCGCTTCGGGAAAGCGGCTGCGGATCATCGCCAGCCGCACCGCCAGCGGATCGGCGGAGGCGTCGGCCACGATGCGTCCCGGCTCATGCATGACCGAGGACCTTTTCGATCTTCTCGCGCAGCGTCTCGGCATTGAACGGTTTGACGATGTAGTTGGAGACACCGGCCTGCTTGGCAGCGACCACGTTCTCGGTCTTGCTCTCGGCGGTGATCATGATGAACGGCGTGGATTTGAGCTTGGCATCCACGCGCACCTCCTGCAGCAGCTGCAGACCGGTCATCGGGGCCATGTTCCAGTCGCTGATCACCAGGCCGAAACTGCCCGCACGCAGCTTGACCAGCGCCTCGGCGCCGTCGCTCGCCTCCTCGACATTGTTGAAGTCGATCTGCTTGAGCAGGTTGCGGATGATCCGCAGCATCGTCTTGTAGTCATCGACGATCAGCACGTTCATGGATTTGTCGATCGCCATCCCTGTCATCCTCGGGCCGGTGGTGAGATCAAAAGACACGCCGGTCGGTCCTGCGCTCCGCGCCGAGCCGACCCCGCGCGGCATCGGCGAAGCTGGCTCCGGCAGGACGCGGGCTCATGCATGGTCAGCCGCCGGCACGGCTGGGAGGCACGCTGTTCGCCTTGAGCCGCATCTGCGCGAGCTCGGCGGTAACCTGGCGCGCCTTGTCCGGCTGCATCGCGGCCAGCACCGGGGCGGCCTTGCGGTCGTTCATCCGGTCCATCACCTGCAGCAGCACCGGCATTTCGAGATCATTAAAGATCAGCGCGGCATCGCGCGGCTTCATCGCCTCATAGGTCTTGACCAGTCCGCGCCAGGCCGCCTCGTCACGCTCCTTGCGGCCGCTCTCGAGAGATTCGAGCTTCTTCTGCAATTCGCCGAGCTCCGCGACCCTGGCGCTGAGCTTCTGCTCGGCGGCGGCCAGCATCTGCGCGCGCTCATCGAGTGCCGCGGCACGGGCGTCGAGTTCGGCGCGGCGCTGGCGCAGATCGAGCAGCAGACCACGCTCGGTCTCGCTGATCGGCGGCGCGGCCTGGATCTTCTCGGACGCCGCCGCCGGAGCGGGCGGGCCCACCGGCTCCGACGCCGGGGGCTTGGCGGCAGGGCCGCCCGCTGCGCCGACCGCTGCGCCGCCCGCTGCCGCCGCACCCTCGCCCGCCTGCGCCG
>DAICZL010000725.1 GCA_027311165.1 bacterium | reverse complement strand
ATCGGTCCCCGCCATTCCCCGGGGGTTATCCCCGGCGGGCCGGGCCCGGAAGGGGATTGCGGGGCCGAGCTACCGCGGGGGCCAGGCTGCTCCGGGCCGAGCTACCGCGGGGCCCAGGCTGCTGCAGGGCCAGGCCTACGGTGCCAGGCCTACGGTGCCACCGGGCGATCGGCATCGCGCAGCGCCCCGATCTGGTCGGCATTGGGCGCCCGGCCGAACACCACCGCGTTGAACATCGCCGCCACCGTGCCGGCATCCCCGCTGGACAGCCAGGCGACCCCCAGCAGCCGGTTGATCGAGGGCGGCTCCTCCACCCAGCCGAAGGGCAGGCGCGGGGCGGTGAAGGCGCGATGGTCGCGCACCGCCCGCACCGTCTGCCAGGCGGGGGCGCCGGCGATCGCGGTCGCGGCGTCGGGTTCGGCCAGAATCAGCAGGTCCGGATCGAGCCTGGCGATCTCGGCGATGGTGGCGGTATGGAACGCTTCGCCCTTGGTCGGATCGGGCGCCACCAGCTTCCAGCCCAGCGCATCGAACACTTCGGCGGCGAGCGTGCCCGGCTCGGCCAGGCTCAGCCCGTCGGCGCCCTTGGCATAGACCACGGTGCGCGTGCCAGCCACCGGCGGGGCCGCGGCGAGGATGGACTCGGCCAGCCTGGCCAACAGTTCCGCCCGCTCCGGCCGGCCGAGCGCGGTGCCCAGCATGCGCAGCGCCTGCGGTGTCCGCGCCAGCCGGCCATCCAGCAGGATCGTCGGCACGCCGGTCTTCTGCTGGATCGCGGCCGCCAGCTCGGTGTAATGCGGGGTGACGTTGCCGTAATCGACGATCAGATCCGGATGCAGCGCGGCGACCTGGGCGGTGACATCCGTCTTGCCGGTCAGATGCGGCACCTCCGGCAGGGCGGAGACCTGCTCGGGCAGGAACAGATCGGCGCCCGGGCGCGGCACGTGAGGCCAGCCCAGCATCAGGTCCGGAGCAAGGGCGGCCAGCAGCACCGCCGCCGGCTGCCCGGCCGGCAGGACCCGCGCCGGATGGTCGGGAACGGTGACGCTGCGGCCGGTGGCATCGACCAGCCTGCCCGCGCCGGCGGGACCGCCCGGCAGGACCAGCAGGGACAGCAGAAGGCTGGCGAGGATGCGGCGCATGGCGGGCTCCGGCTCGGATGCGCCAGGATAGGGCCGGCCCGGATCGTCGGCAAACCCGGCCCGCTCTCGCCGGCCCGGCCGTGGCGGGGGAGCCGGTGCCATCCCGGATCGCCCCCCCCACATTGCGCGCCCCCATTGCGGAAACCCACCGCGTCCTGGCCAGCATGGCGCTGCGCCGGCGCTTTTGGCGGCCGATGGCAGGAAGCTGGCGCCGGCGGACGGGCGGCGGCGGCGGCGCACGCTACCAGTGGTGCCGCTTCGCGCGGCCGGCCCACCAATCGTGCCCGATCCCGGCTTGCCGCCGGCAGGGCGGTGCAGCCATGCCGGCGGCCTGTATAACGATGATCTGCGTCCGAACAGGCGAGGGACCTGCAATGCCCGACACCGCGACCACCGATCCGCTGCTGCAACCCTACCAGCTGCGCCACCTGAGCCTGCGCAACCGGATCATGAGCACCTCCCACGAGCCGGCCTATTCCGAGGACGGCATGCCGAAGGACCGCTACCGGCTGTATCATGTCGAGAAGGCGAAGGGCGGCATCGCGCTCACCATGACTGCGGGCTCGGCGGTGGTCTCGCCCGACAGCCCGCCGGTGTTCGGCAACCTGCTGGCCTACAAGGACGAGATCGTGCCCTGGCTCGCCCGCCTGGCCGATGAATGCCACGCCCATGGCAGCGCGGTGATGATCCAGATCACCCATCTCGGCCGGCGCACCGCCTGGAACAAGGCCGACTGGCTGCCGGTGGTCGCACCCTCCGCGGTGCGCGAGCCGGCACACCGGGCGTTTCCCAAATCGATCGAGGACTGGGACATCGACCGCATCGTGGCCGACTACGCGGCCGGAGCGCAGCGCATGGCGGCGGCCGGGCTGGACGGGCTGGAGATCGACGCCTACGGCCATCTCCCCGACCAGTTCTGGTCGCCGGCCACCAACCGGCGCGAGGACGAGTACGGCGGCGCGCTCGAGAACCGGCTGCGCTTCACGATGCGCGTGGTCGAGGCGATGCGCGCTGCGGTGGGCCCGCGCTTCCTGCTCGGCGTGCGCATGGTGGCCGACGAGGACTGGGAGATCGGGCTGTCGCGTGCCGACGGGATGGCGATCGCGCGGCATCTGGCCGGCTCGGGGGTGGTCGATTTCCTCAACATCGTCCGCGGCCATATCGAGAACGACAACCACCTGGCCGACGTGATCCCGATCATCGGCATGAAATCCGCCCCGCATCTGGAGTTCGCCGGCGAGGTGCGGGCGGAGACGAAATTCCCGGTCTTCCACGCCGCCCGCATCAACGACGTGGCGACCGCGCGGCACGCCATCGCCGAGGGCAAGCTCGACATGGTGGGCATGACCCGCGCCCACATCGCCGACCCGCATATCGTGCGCAAGGTGATGGCCGGGCGCGAGCAGGACATCCGCCCCTGCGTCGGCGCCACCTATTGCCTCGATCGCATCTACGAGGGCAACGAGGCGCTGTGCATCCACAACCCCGCCACCGGGCGGGAGGCGACGATGCCGCATGTCATCACCCGCGGCGACGGCCCGGCGAAGACCGTGGTGGTGGTGGGCGCGGGACCCGCCGGGCTGGAGGCCGCGCGGGTGGCGGGCGAACGCGGCCATCATGTGGTGGTGTTCGAGGCGACCGAACGCGCCGGCGGACAGGTGCTGCTGGCCGCCCGCGCGCCGCGCCGGCGGGAACTGATCGGGATCATCGACTGGCGACTGGCGCAGCTCGACGCGCTGGGCGTGGACATCCGCTACGCCACCTATGCCGGCGCCGCGGAGGTGCTGGCCGAGGCGCCGGACGTGGTGTTCATCGCCACCGGCGGCGTGCCGGATACCGAGGTGCTGGAGAGCGGCAACGAGCTGGTGGTCTCGACCTGGGACATCCTGTCGGGCCAGGTGGCGCCGGCCGGGCGCGCCCTGGTGTTCGACGACAATTCCGCCCATCCCGGCATGCAGGCCGCCGAGTTCCTGGCCGAGGCCGGGGCGGCGGTGGAGCTGGTCACGCCCGAGCGCTTCTTCGCGGTGGAGATCGGCGGGCTGAACCACGCGCTCTATGCCCGCGCCTTCCAGCGCCACGACGTGCGGGTGACGATCAATACCCGGCTGGTCGCGGTGCGGCGGGACGGCAACAGGCTGGTGGCGACGCTGGGCAGCGATTACGGCGCCGCACGCAGCGAACGCATCGTCGATCAGGTGGTGGTGGAACACGGCACGCTGCCGGTGACGGAGCTGTACGAGGCGCTGAAGCCCCTGTCGGTGAATGGCGGCGAGGTGGATTACCGCGCGCTGCTGGGCGGGCGGGCGCAAAGCGTGGTGCGCAACGGCGATGGACGGTTCCGGCTGTTGCGCATCGGCGATGCGGTGGCCAGCCGGAACATCCATGCCGCCGTGTTCGACGCCTTGCGGCTGGCGAAGGATCTGTGATCGGGCAAGGCCGGGCCCCGCCCTTGCTCCCTCGCCCTGGGCCGATCAGTACCGCCCGTTCGGATGCAGGGTCTGCGGCAGGGCGGATCCCGCCACCTCATGGGCCCAGCCCGAGACGGCCGGCGCGGCCAGGCCGATCATGGTGCCGCCATGCCCGTCCCGGCCCAGGGTGAAGCCGCTGGCGGGAAACTGGCCGGCGAGATGCAGCGCCAGGCTGCCGCCGCCGGCCAGCCCCAGGGTCAGTTCGCCCGCCGCGAAGGATGCCGAAACCGCCAGGATCCGCCGCAGGTCGATCGTGTCGCCGGACGCGAAGCCGGCAATGCGCGCCCCCACCATGGCAGGCGCGCCCAGCACCAGATGCGCGAACCCGCCGGAGGCGAAGCGCAGCGTGGTGGTGGTCGCGGCGGCGGCCTCGAGCTCCAGGGTGGCGCCGGCCAGGATGTCCAGCGCACCGCTGCCCGACACCGCGCCGGTCAGTGCGAGCGTGCCGCCGGTGGTCGTCAGCACCCCGTCATCGACCACGCTGCCGCGCAGCACGCCCTCGGCGACCAGCCGTGCACCATGGTCGATGCTGATCGCCCCCGCCGCCGCGCCGCCGGCCGTGCCCACCTCCAGAC
>DAICZL010000722.1 GCA_027311165.1 bacterium | reverse complement strand
CTCTGATAGAGGCTGGCCGGTCACGCCGGGCCGTGGCGAGGCTGCTCAACCCCGACAAGTCGACGGTGATCTTGTGGGCGAAAGAGTATCGCGCCACGGGCGAGCAGGCCGCCAAGCCGATGGGCGGCCGCCGCCGCTTCGCCGTGTTGGCGGAACGCGGCCGGCTGCTGGCGCGGATCGCCGCCGCGCATCTGCTGTTCCTGCCGCCCTACAGCCCGGACCTGAACCCGATCGAGATGGTCTTCGCCAAGCTCGAGACCCTGCTACGAAAAGCCGACGAGCGGTCCATCTCGGCCGTCCGGCACCGCATCGGGTCACTCCTGCAGGACTTCGGCGCAAGCGGGTGCGCCGACTCCGTCAGGCTCGCGGGATATGACCGAACATGATCCGGTCTTGCGGTAGTGTCCCGACTCCGAAATTCGCAGCATTGAAATGGGGTCGGAACCGGGACACCAGCTCTTTGTTTTCAGGGGCCTGCTGATTCCCGAAGCTCGCGGTGAGGAACCGCGAACTTGAAGGCAGGACACTTGGGCACTATCCGATCGGATGGGGACATTTGATCGGATGAAGTTGCCCAATAAAACAGAGAGCAGAATTGAGGGCCGATCGCTCATGAGATAGGCTATCGCTCTTGCGGACTGCTGAAAAAGGGGATTCCGGCGTGTGGCGAAGCAACCATGCTCCGCACCGACCCCAAGTGTCGCATGGAAGATTGGCGGTGCCAGTCGATCCGATTCCTTTCGTTCATTCGTTGCTATCCGGACGTATCTTTCAGCGGCCCGCCAGGGTCCCGAGCGCGGGGCCAGGCCAGGGGGCTCTGCCATCTCGGCACCACGGATCAGACAGGGCGAGGGCTCTCCCCCCCTTCCTTGGCCGGCTACAGCAGCGCCGCGGCCCCGCCGGGCGCGGCCGCCAGCAGATCCAGCCGGTCGAGCAGCGCCGGCACGCCGTCCACCACATCGTAGAGGCTCCGCGCCTCGGGTCGGGCGAAGCCCGCGCCGATCAGCGCCTCGATCAGCGTGACCAGCGGCCCCGCCGATCCAGCGACATCGCAGAGCAGGATCGGCTTGTCGTGCAGATCGAGCAGCCGCCAGGTGATGATCTCGAACGTCTCGTCCATGGTGCCGAGACCACCGGGCATGGTCACGAACGCGTCGGAGAGTTCGAACATCCGCCGCTTGCGGGTGTGCATGCTGTCGGTGACGATCAGTTCGCTGACGCCCTGATGCGCCACCTCCCGCTGGGTGAGGAACTCGGGGATCACCCCGATCACCTGGCCACCACCCTCGATGGCGCCATCGGCGACGGCGCCCATCAGCCCCACGCGCCCACCGCCGAACACCAGCCGCCGGCCGGTCCGGGCGAGACCGCGCCCCAGCGCATAGGCGCCGGCGCGGTGGGCGGGGTCGTGGCCGGGATGGGATCCACAGAAAACGGCAACCGAGTTGATCTCCGGCATGTCGGCTTGGTCCTCACTCTCTTGGCGCCGGTTTGCCCGCATCGCGGCGTCTTGTCACAGGGATTTTTCGTGGCAGGCCCCTGCGGCTCGTGCAGTATCGCGGGCTTCCGAGGGTAGGGGATGATCATGCGAAAAAACGTGCTGGCACTGGTTTCGATGCTCGCGATCGGCGGCGCGGTGGGTGGCGCGGCGGTCGCCCGGGCCGACGGGCCCGATATCATCGGCATCCGGAAGGCCGGCATGGATCTGGTGTTCGCGGTGGTCGGCGACATGAAGCGCTCGGTCGAGGCGGGCGCCGATGTCATGCCGCTGGCCGATAACGCGACCGCGATCGCGCGCTGGGCGAAGCAGATCCCGGCCGCCTTCCCCGAAGGATCGGACAAGGGCCAGGACACCGCGGCGCTGCCGGCGATCTGGTCGGACCGGGCCGGGTTCGAGAAGGCGTCCACTGCTCTGGAAGTGGCGGCCGGGAAACTCGCCGAGGCGGACAAGGCCGGCGACAAGGCGGCCTTCGCCGAGGCGTTCAAGGCCACGGGGGCCGCTTGCGGCGGCTGCCACAAGGCCTACCGGGTGAAGAAATCCTAGAGCGGTACCCGATCCGACGGACGATCGGCCACCGCCCTCGCGCTCTGTTTTGCCGAGCATCCATCCGATCAGATGAGACCCTCTGATCGGATGGTGCGCCAGGGCGATCGGAACCGGTTTCAATCGGACCTGCGGTCCGCTCGCGCGCCAGCCCGTTGTTCCGGCGCGCAGTTTTATCGCGGTTGACGTCGACCTGATGAGAGCCTGATCCAGGCAGAGCCGCCCTGGCGCCGCCTGGCACAGGTCAGGGACCTGAAGCCGCCCACCCCGCGCGGAGGCCCCTCCTGCGGGAGCGGCCCCGAGGGAGATCGCTGCGGAGTGCGCCTGAGGTGATGGCAGGGACGCCCGCTGCGGGGATCCCTGAGAGGCTCCAAGCTGGCGCAACCCGGGAGGGCGCAGCGCCTGCCCGGGGCTACGGCCGGCCCAGCACCAGCAGCACGACGGCCACTGCCAAAGCGAACAGAACCGCCGCCAGAGCCGGGCTGCGCATGCGTGGCGGCGTGGTCCCCACCGGCAGGTCCTTCCGGCCGGTCAGCATCGGGCGCAGCAGGTCCTGGCGCTTGAACACCGCATAGACCAGGATGGCGAGCAGGTGGACCGCCACCGCCGCCAGGATCAGCTTGAAGTTGCGGTTGTGCCAGCCGGTGATGCGGTCACTCAGATCCTTGCCGACATAGCGATAGAGCGGGCCTTCGCTGATGGCATCGTCATTGGCGAATAATCCGGTGCCGGCCTGCACGCCCAGCAGGGCCAGCATCAGCATCACCATCCAGCCACCGGCGGCGTTGTGGCCGATCTCGGTATCGGGTTCCCGCCGTCGCAGGTGGCGCAGATGCCGCAGCGCCGCGGCGGGGCTGGCCAGGAAACGGGCGAAACGGGCGGTGTCGCTGCCGACCAGGCCCCAGACCAGCCGGAACAGCAGGCAGGACAGGATCGCATAGCCGGACAGGAAGTGCTGTTCCATCCAGCCCAGCTTGGCGCAGGTGAAACTGGTCGCCACCAGCACCACCAGCGCCCAGTGGAACAGCCGGGTCGGCGCGTCCCACACCCGGACCCGCTGTGTCGCCCCGGCGCCGGCTTGCGTCTCGCCGGTTCCGGATAAGGCCGCCTTCATGTCCATGGTCTGTCCTTCGCTTGACGCACCGCGCCGTGTGCCGAAGAGAAGCGGTCGAATCGCGGCGCGAAAAGGGGGACTGTCCTGTCATACTGGCATGAATTCCACGGCCCGTTGATCGCCGCCCTGGCCAGCCTGGGGCTGATCCTGGCCGGGCGGCTGCTGGGCACTGGCTGGCTGGGCGGCATCGCCGGCGGTAGCGGCGTCGTGGCGGGCTGGGTGGCGCTCACCGGTCCACCAAGGCTCGGCCTCGGTTCGTTCAGCCTCGGGTCGTTCAATCCGGGGCGGTTCGATCTGGCGGCGACCAGCCTCGCCCCGCATGCGCCGATCGGGCGGCTCGTGCCGCTGGCGCTCGCGGCCGTGGCGGCAGGGCTCGTGCTCGGGCTGCTGGCACCGCGACGCGGGCGGCTGGCAGCACTGCTGGCGCTGGCCGCCGCCTGCGGCTGGTGGCTCGCCGGCGCACCGCTCGCCCGTGCCGGCCTGGTCATGGCCTGGCCGGCGATGCTGGCCATCGCCCTGCTGGCAGTGCTGGTGCAGCGCCTGACCCCGTCGGCGGAGGCGGTGTCCTGTGGCGGGGCGGCGCTGGCGGCGGCGCTGTATCTGGTGCATGCCCCCCCGCTCTGGCCGATGCTGGCCCTGGTGCCCGCCGCCTCCGCCCTGGCGCTGGTCGGGCTGCCGGCCGCCGCGGGACCGGCCCTGCCGGCGCTGACCGTGGATCTGGCGGCGATCATCGCGGTGCCGGTGCTGGCCGAGGGCAGGCTCGCGCAGGGCGGGTTCGCGGCGATGGAGACCGCCGCGCTGGCGCCGCTGCTCGCGCTGTGGCTGCTGGCACGGATCACGCCGCGGCTGGGCTTTGCCGGGCGGCTCGCCGGGCCGGCGGCGGCCGTGCTGGCGGCCGGCGGCGCGGCGACGGCCGCCGGTTTAGCGGCCGCCTGGTCCGGACTGCGCTGAGCCGATCCCGCTTGCGGCACCCCGGTAACGAGAACCCGAGGCCGCCCGAAACCGGCATTCGCCCGAACGAGGACGGGCCGGGACCGGGCCCCCGGCCGGATGCCGATGGCAAAGAGAGAGCGTCGCCCCCCGGCCTTGCCTGACCGCGGCGCCCGCCGAGCCCGGTTCCAGGCGGCACAGCCTGCCCGCGCACGCAGGGCGGGAACCGAATTGGCTGGCGCCGCCGACGGCGATTGGACCTCCCGGCGACCGATCAGGCGCGGGCATGATCCCCGGGAAAGACGCGAGGAGACGCAGCGATGGCCGAAACGATCCAGGCGTCCTATCCGGTGGACGACCGCAACCGGGTGAGGCGGCGCCATGACCGCGGCGCCTATGACCACGCGACCGTGCATGCCCTGCTGGACGCGGCCGTGCTGTGCCATGTCTCCTATGTCATCGACGGGCTGCCCTACTGCACGCCGACGCTGTTCTGGCGCGAGGGCACCACCCTCTACTGGCACGGCAGCAGCGCGAGCCGCATGCTGCGCAACCAGTCCGAGGGCCAGCCGGCCTGCCTGAGCGTGACCCATCTGGACAGCCTGGTGCTGGCGCGCTGCGGGTTCAACCACTCGGCCGACTACCGCTCGGTCATGGCCTTCGGCAACGCCAGGCTGGTGGACGATCCGGCGGCGAAGGCGGCGGCGCTGGTGGCCATGGTGGACCGCTTCTTCCCCGCCCGCACCGCCGGCCTGCGCCAGAGCTCGGCCCAGGAGATCAAGGCGACGGCCGTGGTGGCGATGGAGATCGAGCGCGCCTCCGCCAAGATCCGCGCCAAGGGCGTCGGCGATGACGAGGAGGACTATCTGCTGCCGATCTACGCCGAGCGCCTGCCGGTGCGCATGGTGATCGGCACGCCCGAGCCCTGTCCCCGCCTGCTGGCGGGAGTGACGCGCCCCGAGACGCTGGCCGGCTACCGCGCCGGCCGGCTGCTGGAGGAGGCGGTGGCGGAGGCTCACGCGGTGACCTATCCGCGGTGACGACACGGCCGGTGGCCATCGGCTCCCCGGCAGGAAGACCAAAGGGCTCCGCCGGCTGGGTTCCCGCCAGATCCTGACGCCCCGGCCCGCTTTCGCCAGGGGTATCCGCAAAGGAATGCCGGGTCCCGACGGGCCAGGGGGTAGCGCCGGTCGCTGGCTTGTCCCGTTGTGCCGTGGGGGCAAGGC